>NZ_JBHWJL010000303.1:0-6113 GCF_042731495.1 Streptomyces sp. NPDC059853 | reverse complement strand
GGTCGTCGAAGGAGCGGGACATCTGCTGCTGGACGAGGAGCCCGCGGCGGTCGCGCCAGATGCGGTCCACGACCTCCTCGGGGTAGGCGGTCCAGTCCAGCGGGGCCCAGGGGGCGGCGCCGTGGCCGGGCCCGCCGTGGAACAGCCGGGCGGCCAGCAGGGAGATCTCCTCGTCCATGCGGCCGGGCTCCTCCAGCAGGTCGCAGGCGGGGCGTTCGCCGAGCCGGGAGGCGAAGCCCTGCGGGGCGAGCCGGTCGCGGCGGGAGAGTTCGGTGAGGGCGGAGACGACTCCGGCGTTCAGCCGGCGCGGCCAGCGGCCCATCCGCCAGGCGGGCAGCGCCACCTTGGTCAGCAGCCGGTCCCAGCCCGCGTAGGCGAGGCCGACCTGCTCCTGGGCGGCGGTCCGTACCCCGTGGTCGACGCTGTGGGCGCGGGCGGAGGCGGCGGCCGCCACGCCGCGTTCCATCTCGGCGGCGTGCGTACCGGCGACGCGCAGCAGCAGCCGGGAGATCCCACCGGCGAGCGCGAGCAGCGGGTGGCGCGGCGGCCAGGCCCCGGCGGCCAGGCCGGCGGTGGCGTCCCAGCCCCGTACGCAGCGGCGGGCCGCCGCGATGTCGGGATGGGCGGACGGACCGGTGCCGGCGACGACGGGCGCGAGCAGGGCGCGCAGTTCGCCGACCCGCATCCACCACAGGAAGGGGGAACCGATCACCAGGACGGGGGCACGGGTGTCCGTTCCTGGGAGGGCGGGGGTGCCACCCGTATCCCGGGTGCGGGGCTGTTCCTCCAGCCAGCTGTCGCAGTCGGGGGTGAGGGCGATCCCGCCGGGGTGCGGCACCGCGAGCCGGTCGGCGAGGTCCCGTATCAGGCTGTGCAGGGCGGGGGCGTCGGCCTCCGGCACATCGACGGTGGGCGTGACGGCCGGGCGGGCGCGGGCGATGAGCGCGCTGACGGCGGCGGCGACCGCGATCACCGCGACGGCGACAGCGGCGACCGGCCACCGTACGGCGTCCGGTACGTCCGGCCCGGCGGCGAACAGCACCACCGCGACGGCGGCCGGGAGCAGCGCGAGCGCCAGCGCGCTGTTGCGCGCGCGGAGCACGGCCAGCGCGTGGTCGCGCGCGGAGTGTGTGGCTCTGTGCTGCTGCCGCTGCCCCATGCGCCTGCCCTCCGCCGTGCCCGGCCCCGATCGTGCTCGTCATCCCACTGTGGCACCGACGACCGACGGCGCAATGCGCGGTGGGCCGATCGCATGATCACCACGGACCCGCGCCGGGGGACAACTCCCGCCGCACCCTAGTTGCGCACGCGGCGAGCGTCAGCCGGACGGCGGCATCGGTCACTCGATGGAGGGGCTTTGGGCAAAGGAAGGCAGTGCTTTCCGGCCACAACGACGAGATCCCGCCGTAGGGATGGAGGCGCTCCGGCGGTACGCGCCCACCGTGCGCGCGCCGTCGGCCGGGAGGGCGCCCCCGACCGGCTCCGGACCCGTCCCGCCGCTTCTCCTGGTCCACCCCGCCCCGCGACGCGATGGCACGGGCGGCGGCGCCCCGTACACCTCGCCCCACCGCGGCCCGGCCGGTGCCGGAGGCGCCACGGAACGCCCGGCCCGGCGGGCCGCCGGACGCACGCGGGCCCGGCCCCGGCGCGCGAACGCCCCGGGGCCGGGCCCGTACGAGCGGGGTCAGGCCGGTCCGGCCGCCGCTTCCGCCGCCGCCCGCGCGATGTCGCCGCGGTGGTGGGACCCCTTCAGCTCGATCCGCCCCACCGCGGTGTACGCCCGGGACCGCGCCGTCGCGAGGTCCGGTCCGGTGGCCGTGACCGACAGCACCCGGCCCCCGGCGCTCAGCACCTCGCCGTCCGCGCCGCGGCGCGTCCCGGCGTGCAGCACGTACGCGTCCGGCGCGTCCAGCTCCGCCACCGCGTCGAGGCCGGTGATCGGGTCGCCGGTGCGCGGCGCGGCCGGATAGCCCTCGGAGGCGATGACCACCGTCACCGCCGCGCCCTCGCTCCAGCGCAGCGGCGGCAGCGCGGCCAGTGCGCCGGTGGCCGCCGCGTGCAGCAGGCCGGAGAGCGGGGTGTGCAGCCGGGCCAGGACGACCTGGGTCTCCGGGTCGCCGAAGCGCGCGTTGAACTCGATGACCCGCACGCCGCGCGAGGTCACCGCGAGCCCGGCGTACAGCAGGCCGGAGAAGGGGGTGCCGCGCTTGCGCAGTTCGGCGACGGTCGGTTCCAGGACCGTCTCGCGCACCTCGTCGACCAGGCCGGGGTCCGCCCAGGGCAGCGGCGAGTAGGCGCCCATGCCGCCGGTGTTGGGGCCCGCGTCCCCGTCGTGGGCGCGCTTGAAGTCCTGCGCCGGCTGGAGCGGCACCACGGTGGTGCCGTCCGTGACGGCGAACAGCGAGACCTCGGGCCCGTCCAGGAACTCCTCGATGACGACGCGTTCGCACGCCAGCGCGTGCTCCCGGGCCCGCGCGCGGTCCTCGGTGACGACCACGCCCTTCCCGGCGGCGAGACCGTCGTCCTTGACCACGTACGGCGCGCCGAAGGCGTCGAGCGCCGTGTCGATCTGCTCGGCCGTGGTGCACACGTAGCTGCGCGCCGTGGGGACCCCGGCGGCGGCCATGACGTCCTTGGCGAACGCCTTGCTGCCCTCCAGCCGGGCGGCCTCGGCCGACGGGCCGAACACCGGGATCCCGGCGGCCCGTACCGCGTCGGCGACGCCCGCGACCAGCGGGGCCTCCGGGCCGACCACCACCAGGTCGGCGGCCAGTTCGCCGGCGAGGGCGGCCACGGCCGCGCCGTCCAGCGCGTCGACGGGGTGGACGGTGGCGACCTCGGCGATCCCGGCGTTGCCGGGGGCGCAGTGCAGCGCCGTCACCTCGGTGTCGTGGGAGAGGGCGTGGCACAGAGCGTGTTCGCGGGCACCGCCGCCGATGACAAGGATCCTCACGGGAGGCAGCCTATCGGCGCCACCGCCCCACTCACTCCTTCGGGTGAGCGAGGCGGACGCCGCTCCGGCCGTCACCCTCCCTTCTCGCCCTCTTCTGGGCGCAATTCCTCCGAAAGTGGTCCGGACGGCACGATTTCCCGGGGTAAGAAAGGGGATCTTCGTTCGTTCATACCTCTTCAGGGAGTCGTGGAATGAGCCATCCGGAGGACACCGGGACCACGGGCGCGGGACGGCGGCGGGCGGATCTGGCCGGATGGCCCGCGCCCTCCGCGGACTGGCACGAGCCCACCCGGCGGCTGGCGGAGCTGTACGAGCTGGCCGAGCGGGAGGCGCTGGCCACCGTCGAGTGGTATCTGGAGTCGCGGCAGCGCAAACGACGGGCCGCGCGAGCGCTGCGCGGCGGGATGCTGGCGGGGCTGACGGCCGGGGCGGCGCTGCCGCTGCTGGAGTTCACCGGGGCGGGGGAGGCGCTGGCCGCCTGGGGGTATCTGGCGCTGCTGGGGGCGGCGCTGTGCGCGGCCGGCGACCGCTGCTTCGGGGTCAGCTCGGGCTGGATGCGGGACATGGCGGCGGCGCAGGCGGTGCGGCGGCGGCTGGAGACGCTGCGGTACGACTGGGCGGCGGAGAGCGTCCGGGGGGTGCTGGGCCCGGCGGAGGGCACCGAGAGCGAGGCGGCGGAGCGCTGTCTGTGGGTGCTGCGCCGGTTCTCGGAGGATCTGGCGGAGCTGGTGCGGCGCGAGACGGCCGACTGGATGCTGGAGTTCCGCTGCGCGCCGGGGCCGCTGCTGGCGCAGCTCGCGCCGGTGGGCGCGGGCGTGGCCGGGCCGGGCCGGGCGGAGCGGGGCGAGGGGTACGAGCAGGCGCGGGGCGGTCCGTACGCGTATCTGCCGAGGCAGCGGCCCCCGGAGGGGCCCTGCCCCTGACATCAGCTGAAGACGATCATGGAGCCCTGGGCGAGACTGCGGGTGGCCGCGGCGTGCAGGCCGAGCCAGACGTGCCGTTCGCGGGCGAACGGGCTGTCGTCGGCGGGCGGTGCCGCCGGTTCGTCCAGCCGGGTGGGGCGGCCGGGCGGGGGCGGGCTCGGGGGCGGGTTGAACGGGTCGATGCCCAGGACGGGGGCGACCGACTCCAGTTCGCGCAGCAGTCCGTGACTGGAGCCCAGCGGTCCGCCGCCGGCCAGCAGGGAGTCGGTGACCAGCGGGTGCGGGAAGTCCACGGGGACGTACGCGCCCGCGTGGTCGAAGTGCCACACGAGATGGGTCTGCTGGGCGGCGGTCTCGAACATCTCCAGGAGTTGCTGGTAGTCGCCGTCCAGGTCGTCGACCGGGGTGACGGGGAGCCCGCTGAGCTGGAGGAGGTAGGCGCGGCGCAGCAGATGGAGCGCCGCGTAGTCGAACCCGGCGACGGGGGCCACGTCGCCCGACATGCCCGGAACGTACCCGTAGACGGGGACGGGCGGCGCACCGGCTTCGGCCAGGGCGCGGTCGTACTCGGCGAGTTCTTCGGCGAAGGGGTTGTCGGGGCTGTGGCACAGCACGTCGACAAGGGGGACCAGCCACAGATCACATGCCACGGCATCACGCTCTCTCGGAGGTTGTGGGGAGAGGTCTCCCCCGCCGTCGGCCCGGTCACGCCCCGGTGAGTTCGATCGCCAGCGCGAGGGTGTGCGAGCGGTGGGAGTCCAGCAGCCGCTCGGTGTCCTTGGCGTCGCGCCGTTCGACGGCGTCGGCCAGTTCGAGGTGTCCGGACCAGAGCCGGCCACCGAGGGAGGGACGGCGGCGGAGGTAGGGGACGGTGTACGCCCAGCAGCGTACGCGCATGCGGTCCAGGAATTCGCCGATGTGCGGGTTGGTGAGCAGGGCGGCGTCCAGCTCGCGCCAGAACCGCAGGTCGTAGCCGATGAGGATGTCGAGGTCGCCGCCGAGCGCGGCCTGGCGGGCGGCGGCGGCGCGGCGGCGGATGGAGGTGAAGTCGCCGGGGTCGGCCCGGGGCAGGCTGAGGGTGGGGTTCTGCTGGAGCAGGCCCTGGAGCACGAGGGCCTGGGCCTCGATCAGGCGTTCGAAGTCGTCGAGGCTGTCCTGGCGGATACGGAAGCCGCGGTGCTGCTCCACTTCGAGCAGGCCCTGGGCCGAGAGGTCGACCAGGGCTTCGCGGACGGGCGTGGCGGAGACGCCGTAGTGCTCGGCGATCTCCCGGACGGTGAACTCACCGCCCGGGGCCAGCCGGCCGGCCAGGATCTCTTCCCGCAGGGCGTCGGCGAGTTGCTCGCGCAGGGTACTGCGTTGAATCACGCCGACCCACACTACAGTTTCCTCCCTTTCTTGACAGCATGCTGTCTACATGACAGCTTGCTGTCATGAACGGGAGCGGGGAGCACACCATGCGGACGACGGAGCGGCACACCGGGCGGCGGGACGCGCCCCGGACGGTGCACATCGCCGTGTACGACGGGCTCGCGGACTGGGAGGCGGGCCACGCGATCGCCGAGCTGAACGGACGGGGGTTCCGGGTGCGGGCCGTCGGGGGCGGGCCCGAGCCGGTCACGACGATGGGCGGACTGCGCGTCCTGCCGGACCTCACCCTCGACGCGCTGCGGGCGCGGGACAGCGCGCTGCTGATCCTGCCGGGCTCGGCGCGCTGGGAGGACGGCGGCCTGGCGGAGTTCGGGCGGGCCGCGCGGCGCTTCCTGGACGCGGGCGTGCCGGTGGCCGCGATCTGCGGCGCGGTGGCCGGGCTCGCCCGCGAGGGGCTGCTGGACACCCGGGCGCACACCGGCGCGGCGGCACCGGTCCTGGCGGCGACGGGGTACGCGGGCGGGGCCCACTACCGGGAGGCGGACGCCGTGACGGACGGCGACCTCATCACGGCGGGGCCGACCGACCAGGAGGCGTTCGCGCGGGAGATCCTGCGGCGGCTTGAGGTGTTCCCGCCGGAGGTGCTGGAGGCGTGGTTCCGGCTGTACGCGGAGTCGGACGCGAGCGCGTACCCGCTGGTGGCGGGCGCGTGAGCACCGGGGCGGACCCGGCGGCGCACCGGGCGGGCGGCGACGGGGGCGGGCACATGGGCGCGGGCACCGGGCGGGGCGCGGGCCGGGACCCGGGCTCGGGTGCGGGCGGGGTCCCGGGGCGGGGCCGGCGCCCGGGGGCGGCCGGTGCGGAGC
>NZ_JBHWJL010000302.1:0-6126 GCF_042731495.1 Streptomyces sp. NPDC059853 | reverse complement strand
GCGCGGGCGAGCGGGCCCCCGAGGTCGCGCGCGCCTACGTCCGCGAGCTGCGCGAGGTCATCCGGGCCCTCGGTGTCTCCGAGGCGCGCATGGAGATGGGCCAGATGCGCTGCGACGTGAACGTGTCGCTGCGCCCGCACGGACGCGAGGCGTTCGGCACCCGCAGCGAGACCAAGAACGTCAACTCGCTGCGCAGCGTCGAGCGGGCGGTGCGGTTCGAGATCCAGCGGCACGCGGCGGTCCTGGACGGCGGCGGCACGATCGTCCAGGAGACCCGGCACTTCCACGAGGACAACGGCTCCACCACCTCCGGCCGGGTGAAGGAGGAGGCGGAGGACTACCGCTACTTCCCCGAGCCGGACCTGGTGCCGGTGGCCCCGCCCAGGGAGTGGGTCGAGCAGCTGCGGGCCGAGCTTCCCGAGCTGCCCCGGGCGCGGCGCAACCGGCTGCGCGAGGAGTGGGGCATCTCGGAGCACGAGATGCAGTCGGTGCTCAACGCCGGTGCCATCGAGTTGATCACGGCCACCATCGCGGCGGGCGCGGACCAGGCGGCCGCGCGCAAGTGGTGGATGGGCGAGCTGGCCCGGCGGGCCAATGAGACGGGCACCGAGCTGTCGGCGCTGCCGGTGACGCCCGGGCAGGTCGCCCGGATCGCGGCGCTGGTGGCCGAGGGCTCGCTGAACGACAAGCTGGCCCGGCAGGTCATCGAGGGTGTGCTGGCGGGCGAGGGCGATCCCGACGAGGTCGTCGAGGCCCGCGGGCTGAAGATCGTCAAGGACGAGGGCGCGCTGGGCGCCGCCGTCGACGAGGCGATCGCCGCCAACCCGGGCGTGGCGGACAAGATCCGCGGCGGCAAGGTCGCGGCGGCGGGCGCGCTGGTCGGCGCGGTCATGAAGGCCACCCGCGGGCAGGCGGACGCGGCGCGGGCCCGCGAGCTGATCCTGGAGCGCCTCGGCGTCCAGGGCTGAGCGCCCGCGCGCTGATCCCGCACCCGGTGGGGCGGCACGGTCCGGTCCGGACGGTGCCGCCCCACCGGCGTGTACGGTGCCGTCCGCTGCTCACGGCCCGCTCGCGCGGGGAACCGGGCGGGACGATTCCTGCTGCGTGGTGGGGGCCGGGCGCGTCGCGGGCCCTGTCCCGGCGCGCCGGATGCCCCCGCCCCCGCCGCCGCCTCACCGGGTGAACGGCGGAGAGGTGTGGCGGCGCCGACGGGATCAGTCGGTGGTGTAACTGGAGAGGATCGCGGCCGGGTACCGGCTGCCCGCCGAGCCGTGGGGGAGGATCTCCGCGATGCGGGCCAGGTCGGCGTCCGTGAGCCGGACGCGCTCCGCCCCGGCGTTCTCCTCAAGACGCTCGGCACTGCGGGTGCCGGGGATGGGCACGATGTCCTCGCCCTGGGCGAGGAGCCAGGCGAGCGCGAGTTGGGCGGTGGTGATGCCCTTGGCCGTGGCGAGTTCTTTGAGCCGTTCGGTGGCGCGGAGGTTGTAGGTGTAGTTCTCCCCCTGCCAGCGCTCGTCCCAGCTGCGCATGTCGTCCTCGGGGTAGGCATCCGCGGGTTTGACCGAACCGGTCAGGAAGCCCCGGCCGAGCGGGGAGTAGGGCACCAGGCCGATGCCGAGCTCGCGCAGGGCGGGGAGGATCTCCTCCTGGACCTCGCGCTCGAAGAGGGAGTACTCGTACTGAAGGGCGGAGACCGGGGTGACGGCGTGGGCCCGGCGGATGTACTGGGGGCCGACGTTGCTCAGGCCGAAGTACCTGACCTTGCCCTCGGCGATCAGTTCGCCGACGGCGCCCGCGACGTCCTCGGCGGGGACATAGGGGTTGGAGATGTGCTGGTAGAAGAGGTCGATGTGGTCGGTCCGCAGGTGGCGCAGGCTGTTCTCGGCGACCTTGCGGATGTTCTCGGGGCGGCTGTCGAAGCCGGAACCGAAGGGCTGGGCGGTCATGTCGAAGCCGAATTTGGTGGCCAGGACCACCTCGTCGCGGAAGTCCCGGACCGCTGTGCCCAGCAGGATCTCGTTGCTGCCGGTACCGGCGCCGTACAGCTCGGCGGTGTCGAAGAAGGTGATCCCGAGTTCATGGGCGCGACGGATGGTCGCGATGCTCTCGTCGTCGTTCGAGGCTCCGTAGGCCATGGACATGCCCATGATGCCGAGACCGAGCGCCGAGACGCGAAGGCCCTGAGAGCCCAGATGGCGGTGGTGCATGAGGTCACTCCCCAGTGCTGGCAGGTCGAACCGAACCGTTCGGTTTTAACCGTACGCGCAGCTGTCCCGCCATGCCAAACGAAATAGTTCGGTGTTCTATCCTGGGGTGATGTCCCCTTCCCCCGACTCAGGCCAGGCGCCAGGGCACGCGGCCGCTTCCGGCGGCAGCGACACCACGCGTGAGCGGATCCTGGCCGCTGCCCTGGAGGAGTTCGCCTCCCACGGCATCGCCGGCGCCCGCGTCGACCGCATCGCCAAGCGAGCCCGGAGCAGCAAGGAACGGGTCTACGCCTACTTCCGCAGCAAGGAAGCGCTCTACGCCCATGTCGCCACGCGAGAGCTCTCCGTCATCGCCGAAGCCGTCCAGATCGACCCGTCCGACCTTCCCGGCTACGCGGGCCATCTGTTCGACTACTTCGCCGCCCGCCCGGACCATCACCGCCTGATCACCTGGGGGCGCCTGGAGCTGGCTGACACCGGGGCCACCGAAGACCATCCCACCCGGGCGGCCATCACCCGCAAGCTCGACCTGCTCCGCCGGGCTCAGCGCGCCGGGCACCTCAGTGCCGCCTGGGACCCGGCCGACATCCTCGCCCTGGTCAACCAGATCGCCACGACCTGGGCCGCCCAGCCCGAATTCGCCGAAGCCGCGGCCGAGCACGCCCGGGACCCCTCCACCGCAGCCCGCCGCGCCGCCGTGGTGACCGCCGTCGAGAAGCTGTTCCCCCGAGCGGTCTGAGGAGCACCGGCTCCGGGCGGGGGAACGGCCTCTAAGGCCCCCCGGGCCCCGGAATAAGGCCCCCGGGGCCCGTGCTCCGGGGCGTTCTCCCGATGTGCCCGCGGGGGCCGCCCGCGCACAGTGGAGGCATCGGATCGACGACGCCCACCGGGAGACGGACACCTTGATCACGGAGTACGCACTGCACCAACAGCGGGCCGCCGAACTGGAACGTGCCGCGGCCGAACAGCGCCGCGCCAGGCAGGCGGCGGCGGAGAAGAGGAAGGAGAAGGGGAAGGGGGAGGGGGAGGAGCAGCGGCCGGCGTCCGGCGCGGGGGAGCGCACCGCGCGGACGGACTGGTCGACGGCGGCGTGACCGGGACGCTGCCCCGGATATCCGCTGTCCCGGCCCGCGACACCCGTGCGATGCTCGGGCAGGTGGACAGCCAGCGGATCAGCCCCGTGTTCATCGGCCGGGAGGCCGAACGCAGCGTTCTGACGGCCGGTCTGGAACGGGCCGCCGCAGGCGACCCGCGGTCCGTCGTCGTCGGGGGCGAGGCGGGCGTGGGCAAGACCCGGCTGCTGGAGGAGTTCTTGAGGGCCGCGCGGACGGGCGGCGCGGTGACGGCGGTCGGCGGCTGCGTCGAACAGGGCGCGGACGGGCTGCCCTTCGCACCCCTCGCCACGTTGCTGCGCGCCCTGCACCGCCGGCTGGGCGGCGAACTGGCCGAGGCGGCCGGCGGGTGGGAGACGGAGCTGGCCAGGCTGCTGCCCGGACTGGGCGAGACCGGGCCCGCCACCGGGCCGGAGCCGGACCGGATGCGGCTGTTCGAGGCGACCGCCCGGCTGCTGGAACGGCTGGCCCGCGCGGACCGCCCGCTGGTCGTCGCGGTGGAGGACCTGCACTGGTCGGACCGCTCCACCCGGGAACTGCTCGGCTACCTCGTCCGCTCGCTCCAGCACTCCCATCTGCTGCTGGTGGCCACCTATCGCGCGGACGACCTGCACCGCCGCCATCCGCTGCGGCCGTTCCTCGCGGGGCTCGACCGGCTGCGCACCGTACGGCGGCTCGATCTCGCCCGGTTCACCGAGCGCGAGGTGACCGCCCAGATGACGGCGATCACCGGCGCCGCACCGGAGCCCGCGCTGGCCCGGTCGGTGTACGAGCGCTCCGAGGGCAACCCGTTCTTCGTCGAGGAGCTGACCGCCGACGGCGCCACCGTGCGCGGCGGGCTGAGCCCGTCACTGCGCGATCTGCTGCTGGTGCGTCTGGAGAGCCTGCCGGACGAGGTGCAGGAGGTGCTGCGGACGGTGGCCGCCGGTGGCTCGTTCGTGGAGCACGCCCTGCTGGCCGAGACGGCCGGCTGCACGGAGGGCGAACTGCTGGCCGTGCTGCGCACCGCCGTCGGCGCCCATCTGCTGGTGCCCACGGCCGACGGCGACGGCTACACCTTCCGGCACGCCCTGACCCGCGAGGCGGTGCTGGACGATCTGCTGCCCGGCGAGCGCGCCCAGCTCAGCCTGCGGTACGCCCGCGCTCTGGAGCGGGTGCCGCACGCCGTGCCCGAGGACCAGTACGCCGCCCGGCTCGCGGGGTACTGGTACCACGCGGGGGTGCGGGAGCAGGCGCTGCCCGCGGTCCTGGAGGCCGCCGTCCACGCCCGCCGCCGCTACGCCTTCGCCGAGCAACTCGGCCTGCTGGAACGCGCCCTGGAGCTGTGGGAGGCGGTGTCGCCCGCCGTACGGGAGGGCCTGCGCCCGGTGGACTACATCTGGGTCTACCCGGCGGAGCGCCGCGCCGGCGCCCTGGACCATGTCGATCTGCTGGCCGAGGCGACGATGGCGGCGCTGCTGGCCGAGAGTTACGACCGGGCGCTGACCATCAGCAGGCGGGCGCTGCGCGCCCTGGACGAGCGCCGGGAGCCGCTGCGCAGCGCCTGGTTCTGGCTCCAGCGTTCCCGGATGGACAACGGGCCCTCCCGCAGCGACGGCCGGGCCGAGCTGCGCCGGGCCAGGGAACTGGTGCGCGGGCTGCCGCCGTCCGTGGTGCACGCCCAGGTGCTGGCCCTGGACGCCGCCCGGCGGACGTCGGGGGAGCCGGTGGGGCCGCAGATGTTCGAGACGGCCGAGCGGGCGCTGTCGATGGCCCGGCTGGTGGACGTCGAATCCATCGAGCTGTACGCCCGGTTCACGCTGGCCTGCCTGCGCGCCGAGGCCGGGTCGACCGAGGACGGCGTCGCCGAGATGGGCCGGGTGCTCCAGCGGGTCCTGGACCGGGGCGAGGTGTCCCTGCTCGGCCGCTGTCTGGTGAACTCCGCCGTCACCCTCGGCGAGATCGGCCGGCTGGACGCCTCGCTGGAGGCCACCGAGCGCGGCTTCGAGCTGGCGGACCGGTTCGGTCTGGAGGACACCAAGGCGTGGCTGGCCACCAACCGGGCCTCCGTGCTGCTCCTGCGCGGCGACTGGGCCGGCTGCGCCGAGTCGCTGACGCTGGCCCGCGAGCGGGCGCGCTCCGACACGCCGCAGGCCGCCGCCACCGTGCTCGCCGCCCAGCTGGCGCTGCTGCGGGGCGAGGTGCCGGCCGCCCGTGCCGCGCTGGCGGTGGTCCGCGACGGCTTCCGTACCCCGGAGCTGCGCGCGGACTTCCTGATCGGACTGAGCCGGGTGGAGCTGGAGCTGGCCGCGCACGACGGTGACATCGGGCTGGTCAGGGAACTGTTCCGGGTGGCCACGGCGAACGGCCTGCTGCCGTTCACCGCCAGCTCCCTGTGGGGGCTCTTCGACGCCGCGGCCCGCGCCGAGTCCGGTACCCGGGGGCTGCCCGCGGCGGACGCGGGCCGGGCGCAGGCGGTGGCCGCGATCCGCGAGGCCATGGGGCCCGCGCCGCGCCGGGCCCCGCTGTGGGCGGGGCTCGGCCGGCTGGTCGAGGCGGAGCTGCTGCGCGCGGAAGGGCGGGACTCGGCGGCCCGCTGGGCCGAGGCGGTGGCCGGTCTTGAGCCGCTGGGGCTCCCGTACCACCTGGCGCAGGCCCGGGTGAGCTGGGCGGAGGCGCTGCTGGCGGAGAACGGGACGGCGGCGGACGTACGCGCCCGGGCCGTCCGGCTGCTGGGCCGGGTGCGTACGGCGGCGGAAGGGCTCGGCGCGGCGCCGCTCACCGCGCGGATCGATCAGCTGGCCGCGCGGGAGCGGCTGACCGGGGAC
>NZ_JBHWJL010000301.1:0-6222 GCF_042731495.1 Streptomyces sp. NPDC059853 | reverse complement strand
ACCAGGAACTGGCAGCCGCCGACCGGTGTCGCCGTGCCGTTCACCGAGATCAGCCAGAACTCGTCGGCCGTCTGGGAGATCCCGTCGATCTGGGTGACCAGGTAGTCGTCGAAGGAGGTGTACCAGACACCGTCCCAGGTGAAGCCGTTCTGCTGCGCCGCGTCGTCCAGCGCGGCCGTCGGGGTGGCGCCCGGCTCCGGGTTGGCACCCCCGTTGGTGCCGTCGCACAGCCGCGCCCCGCCGGTCAGCGGCGAGACGGTGTGGCCGGTGGTGGTCACCTCGTCGGAGAACACCGTCCCGGCCGGTCCGGTAACGGTCAGCTGCACGGTCACCGGGTCGTTGGCCGCGGCGACGGAGCCGGCCGCCGGAGCCGGGGCCGCGCCGACCAGGGCGAGCACGGCGGCTGCGGTGACGGTGACGGTAGCGGTACGGATCATGCTTCTCCCTCGAACGGAACGGATGGAACCCTCGAAGACGCGCGCCGGTCAGCGACGGCGCGCGCACCGGTCAGACCGTGTCGCGCCGTCGCTGCCTGGCCAGGACGTACACCCCGGCCCCGGCCACCAGCAGCATTCCGGCGGCCACCGCCACCGGCACCGCGCCCGTACCGGTGCTGGCCAGCCCGCCGTCCGGGGTGAGCGACCCGGCCGACCCACCGGCGGAGACCGCCGCGTCGCCGCCGCCGGAGACCTCCGCGCCGCCGTCGGCGGCGCCGCCCGTCACGGCGTCACCCGAAGCAGCGCCCCCGGTACCGGCGTCGGCGCCGCCGTCCGCGCCGGAGTCGGCACCGGCGTCCGCACCACCGGAGACGGCGTCGCCCGCACCGCCGGCATCGGCACCGGAGGTGTCGCCGCCCGTGTCACCGCCGCCGGAGACCGTCGTCCCGGCCGCGCCGCTCACGGCACCGCCCGCGCCGCCCGCCGCACCGGCACCGCCGCTGCCGCCGTCCCCGCCACCGGGAGCGCACGCCACCGGCGCCACCCCGGACACGCCACCCGAGCCGTCGATGTCACCCAGCGGCACCCCGGCCAGCGCCGGGATCACCTGGGCCGTCGCCCGCAGCGCCATGCCGTCCGCGACCGGCTCCATGTAGCCGACCGCACCCCGGTCGCCCTCGGCCGCCGAGCAGCCGACCTGCATCCCGCGCAGCCAGGACGTGCCGCGCTCGGCCGCCTCCGCCCGGCCGCCACCGATCAGCGCCTGCACGGCCAGCGCGGTGGAGTTGGAGTTCGCGGCGCTCGCCGCGTTGTAGCCCCAGCCGCCACTCTCCTGCTGCTGGGCCTCCAGCCAGTCGAGACCCGGCTCGGCGTCCGCCGTCCGCCCGGCCGCCAGCAGCGCCTGCACCGCCATGCCGGTGCTGTCCGTGTCCGCCGTGCAGCGGTCCGGGTTGCGGCGCAGCGACAGCGGATACCCGCCGTCCGCGCAGCGCGTGGAGGCCAGGAACTCCACCGTGCTCTCCGGCGCGCCCTCCGCCGTACGCTCCAGCGCCAGCACACCGAGCGACTGGGTGAACTGGTTGGACATGTCCCCGGAGGGGCCGGCGTCCGAGAACCGGCCGGTGTCCTGCACCCGGTCCCTCAGCAGCCCGGCCAGATCGTGGCCGCCGAAGTCGGACAGGTCACGGTTCTCGATCGCCGCGACCAGCGCCAGCTTCGCGGTGCCGCCCGCGTTGACCGCGTCCGGGACGCCCCGGTTGATGTAGTCGCCCGCGTGCGCCGCCAGCCAGTCGGTGGCGCGCCCGGCGGTGTCCCCGGCGGTGCCGGCGGCGGCCAGACCCATCACGATGTCGGCTGTCAGCCCGTGGTCGGCCGAGGCGTGGGTGCCGTCGGTGAGCTTGCCGACCGCCCAGGTGGCGGCGGCCTCCGCCGGTGAGACCAGCTCCGCGGGCCCCTCGTCGGCCCGGGCGCTCGCCCCCGGCAGTGTCAGTGCGGTCGCTATCAGCGCGGCGGGCAGTACGGCCGCCGCGCGTCTGCGCAGGGTCATCATCGGGTCGTTGCTCCTTGGTCGGTCGAAGGTGCGGACGCGGCGGTCGCGAAGGTGACCGGTACGTCGAAGGCGGCGCGCCGTGCCGCGCGGCGCAGGGTCGCCAGGACGGCGGGGCCCAGGACGCACAGCGCGATCGCGTTGGTCACCGCCCGGCCGGTGTCCCAGCCGAAGGTGGAGGTGGCCAGGGTGTAGAGGAAGAAGGTGTGCAGATTCGCCAGCGGACCTGCCTCGGGGTCGAACGACAGCTGGGTGCCGTCGCCCAGCGCGAACGGCCAGAACCACAGATTCATCAGGAAGCCGAAGACGTACGCCGCCACCACCCCGTACCCGGCCAGCAGCGCGATCTCGGCCCGGCCGGACGGGCGGCGCGGCAGCAGCCCGGCGCCCAGCCCCACCCACCCGGCGGCCATCATCTGGAACGGCAGCCAGGGGCCGACCCCGGCCGTCAGCAGGGCGGACGCGAACAGGGAGATGGCGCCCAGCGCGTAGCCGAAGCCCGGCCCGAAGACCCGTCCGGCCAGGATCAGCAGGAAGAACACCGTCTCGATGCCGGCGGTTCCGGCCCCGAGCGGCCGCAGCGCCGCGTTGACGGCGGCGAGCACCCCCAGCAGGGCGAGGGTTTTCGGGTCGATGCCGCCCTCGGAGATCTCCGCCAGCACGACGGCGAGGATCACCGGCAGCAGCAGCACGAACATCAGCGGCGCCTGCCCGGAGTGCGCGATCGCCTGCGGCTGCGGGGGCGACAGCAGCGGCCAGCAGAACATGCCGAGCCCGATCACCGACGCCAGCACCAGCACGGCGGCGGCCCGCGGGCCCACCCGCAGCGCGGTCGCCCGCGCGGGGCCCCCGCTCACCGGGCGCCCTCCGGGCTCGCGGCCGTCGCCAGCGCCGCCGCCACCTGCTCGGGCGTCAGCCACGGGTCGGGGCCCAGGATCTTCGCCACCTGCGGCGCGAACGACGGCGAGGAGCAGATCACCTCGGCGGTCGGGCCGTCCGCGACGATCTCGCCCTCCGCCATCACCGTCACCCGGTCGGCGGTGGCCGCCACGAACTCCACGTCGTGGGTGGCGATCACCACCGCCCGGCCGTCGGCGGCCAGCTCCCGCACCACCTGCCCGAAGTGCCGTTTGGCGTGGTAGTCCAGACCGCGGGTCGGCTCGTCCAGCAGCACCACACCGGGCGCCGCCGTCAGCTGCACCGCCAGCACGAGCGCGAGCCGCTGCCCCTCGGAGAGGTCCCGCGGATGCCGCTCGCCCGGGATGCCGGGGGTGAGCAGATCCAGCAGCGCCCGGCAGGTGCCGGGCTCCGCACCGGACTCCGTGTCGGCCTGGACGCACTCGCCGTCCACCGTCTGGAGGTACAGCAGATCGGCCGCCGTCTGCGGTACCAGACCCACCAGCGCCCGCGCCTGACGGGCGGAGACCGCACCGGGGTCGGTGCCCTCGGCGCCGGAGCCCTCCGCCGTCACCGCGACCTCGCCGGAGCGGCGCGGGCCCGAGCCCTGGAGCGCCCACAGCAGCGAGGACTTGCCCGACCCGTTGCGGCCCATCAGGGCGACGATCTCCCCGCTCCGCAGCTCCAGGTCCACCTCGCGCACCGCTACCCGCTCCCCGTAGGAGACGGTGACCTTGCGGGCCCTCAGCGCCACCTCGCCGCCGCGCGCGGCGGGCCCGGGCGGCCGGTGCCCGGCCAGCCGCTCCCGCAGCCCGGCCGCCCGGCGGCGCGCGTCGCGCACCGACAGCGGCAGCGGATCCCAGCCGGCGATGCGGCCCAGATGGACGATCGGCGGCGCGATGTCGGCCTCGGCGATCAGCTCGGCGGGCGCCCCGGACCGTACGGTGCCGTCGCCCGGCAGATACAGCAGCCGGTCCGCGTACTGGAGCACCCGCTCCATGCGGTGCTCGGCGATCACCACCGTCGTCCCCAGGTCGTGCACCAGCCGCAGGATCGCCGCCAGGACGTCCTCGGCGGCGGTCGGGTCCAGCGCGGAGGTCGGCTCGTCCAGCACGAGGACGGAGGGGTGGGCGGTGAGCACCGCGCCGATCGCCACCCGCTGCTGCTGGCCGCCGGACAGGGTGCGCAGCGGCCGGTGCCGCAACTCGGCGATGCCCAGCAGGTCCAGCGTCTCCTCGACCCGCTTGCGCATGGTCTCGGGGCCGATCGCCAGCTGTTCCATGCCGTAGGCCAGCTCCTCCTCCACCGTGTCGGTGACGAAGCCCGCCAGCGGGTCCTGGCCCACCACGCCGACCAGCTGCGCGAACTCCTGCGGCGGCCGGTCCCGGGTGCTCTGCCCGGCGACCGTCACCGTGCCGCGCAGCTCACCGCCGGTGAACCGGGGCACCAGGCCGTTGACCGCGCCCAGCAGCGTCGACTTCCCCGATCCGGTACGGCCGGAGATCAGGCACAGCTCGCCCTCCTCCACGCGCAGCTCGACACCGGCCAGGGTGGGGCGTGCGGCGCCGTCGTAACGGAAGCTCACCGAGTCGAACGTGATCATGCGCGGGTCTCCTGAAGGGCCGGAGCGTCCTGCGGTACGGCGGGGGCCGGCGGCGGGGGCGGGGGAGTGAGGACGGCGGGCAGCAGGCCCACCAGGATGGCGGCGACGGGCAGCGCGGCCACCTCGGGCCAGCTGAGCGGGGAGAGCGAGGGGTAGAGGTTGGCGGGGTCCACCCGGGTGCTCAGGTACATCAGCGCGCCGGCCCCGAGACCGGAGGCCGCGGTCAGCAGTTCGGCGCCGCGCCACCGGTCGGGCCGGTAGCTGGTGCGCCGCACCCGGCGCCCGCCCAGCAGGAACCCGATGACGGCGACGGCGGCCCCGCCCAGCAGCAGCGGCAGGCCCAGCAGCCGGGACGCGGACGGGTCGAGCGTCCCGTACAGCCCGGCGCACACCCCCAGCAGGCCGCCGATCACCAGCAGCCCGGTGAGCAGCCGGGTTCTGGCCGGGGTGGCGCCGACCCGGCCGTAGCCCCGGGACGCCATGGCGGCGGCCAGCGCGAGCGAGCGGTTCAGCGCGTCCTCCAGCACCGGGATGAGGATGCCGCGCAGCGCCCCGCGCCCCTTGCCGGACGCGCCGCGCAGCCGGCGGGCCCGCCGGACGCGCTGCACGCTCTCGATGAGCTGCGGGGCGACGGTGAGGGCCACCACGACGGAGGTACCGATCTCGTAGAGCGCGCCCGGCAGGGACTTGAGCAGCCGTTTGGGGTTGGCGAGCGCGTTGGCCGCGCCGATGCAGATCACCATGGCGGCGAGCTGGAGGCCGTCGTACACCCCGCCCAGCAGCTGCTCGGCCGCCACCGGGCCCAGCAGCCGGATCCCGGCGGCGGCCTCCGGCAGCGGGATCTCCGGCAGGGTGAAGAGGATGGTGGAGCCCTGGCCGCCGCCGAAGACGATGCGGAACAGCACCCGCATCACCACGATGAACGCGCCGAACAGCAGGTACATCCGGAAGGACAGCGCCCAGGGCGCGTCGGTGCGGCGGCTGACCACCACATAGCCGGCGACGGCGATGATCAGCAGGAGCAGCACCGGGTTGGTGGTGCGGCTGGCGGCGACGGCGAGGCCGAGCGCCCACAGCCACCAGGCGCCGGGGTGCAGGGCGCGGGGGAGCGGGGTGATCACTGGTCGGTGGCCGTCCCGTCGGAGTCCGCCGGTGTGGCGGAGGCGGCTGCCGCGCGGCGCCGCCAGGCGGTGAGCCCGGCGCCCGCCGCCAGGGCGGCGGCCAGGCCGACGGCGGCCAGGGTGCCGGTGGAGGGGCCGCCGCCACCGCCGGTGGCGGCCGGGTCGAGGGAGTCGTCCTGGCCGCTCCAGCCGGGAGCCTCGGTGGGCGCCGGGCCCGGGGAGGCTTCCGGCTCGTCGTCGCGTTCCCGGTCCGCCGCGCCGTCCTCCTCCTCGGCCGCGTCCTCCTCCTGAGCGTCCTCGGCCTCGTCCCGGTCCGCCGCCCCGGGGTCCTCGCCGTCCTCCGCGCCGGGCGCGGGGCCCTCGCCGGGGGAGCCGGAGCCCTCGGGGCCCGGTCCGCCGGGCGAACCGGCCGCCGCACCGTCCTGGCCCCCGGCCGCCGCGCCACCCGCGGCGGCGGCGTCGACCCCGGAGCCGCCCGCACCACCGGCCGCGCCGCCCGGCGAGCCCGCACCACATCCTCCGGCCCGCAGCCCACCGACCGACGCACCGCCTCCGCATGCGCCACCCGCTGCGCCTCCCAGCCGGGCCCCCCTAGCTCCGGCACGTAAGCCTCACGGT
>NZ_JBHWJL010000300.1:0-6228 GCF_042731495.1 Streptomyces sp. NPDC059853 | reverse complement strand
CGACGGTGGTGGCACCCCGGCCCCGGGGCGCCACCACCGTCGTCGCGTACCGGGCCCCACCGGCCCGCGTCCCCCGTCCCCGCGTCCGCCACCGGACCTAGGACCGCCGACGCACCCGCCACCCGCCCCGGACCGATCCGCCGCCCGCCCCGCCCCGGTACCGTTCCCCCATGGTCAGAAGAACCGGCCTGGCCGCCGTCAGCGCCGCCCTGCTCGCCATGAACCGCACCCTGGAGGTGCGCGACGTGCTGCAGACCATCGTCTCCAGCGCCCGCGAGCTGCTCGACGCCCGCTACGCCGCCCTCGGCGTCCCCGACGGCGCCGGCGGCTTCGCCCAGTTCATGGTCGACGGCGTCAGCGACCGCCAGTGGAAGGCCATCGGACCGCTGCCCCGCCAGCACGGCATCCTCGCCGCCATGCTGCACGACGCCACCCCCGTACGCCTCGCCGACGTCCGCCGGGACCCGCGCTTCGAGGGCTGGCCGGCCGCCCACCCCGAGATGTCCGACTTCCTCGGCATGCCCATCGCCGACGGCGACGAGGTCCTCGGCGCCCTCTTCCTCGCCAACAAACGCTGCGCCCCCGAGCAGCGCCGGGCGGCCGGCGGCGGCTGCGCCTTCACCGAGGAGGACGAGGAACTGCTCCGCATCCTCGCCCAGCACGCCGCCATCGCCCTCACCAACGCCCGGCTCTACGAGCGCAGCCGCGAACTCACCATCGCCGACGAACGCGCCCGGCTCGCCCACGAACTCCACGACGCCGTCGCCCAGAAACTCTTCTCCCTGCGGCTCACCGCCCAGGCCGCCGCCACCCTCATGGACCGCGACCCCGCCCGCGCCCGCAGCGAACTGCGCCAGGTCACCCGCCTCGCCGCCGAGGCCACCGACGAACTGCGCGCCGCCGTCATCGAACTGCGCCCCGCCGCCCTGGAGGAGGACGGCCTCGCCGCCACCCTGCGCGCCCAGATCCAGGTCCTCGACCGCGCCCACCCCGCCCGGGTCACCCTGGAGGCCGGCGAGGCCAAACCCCTGCCCGCCGCCCAGGAGGAAGCCCTGCTGCGCGTCGCCCAGGAGGCCCTGCACAACGCGCTGCGGCACGCCGCCGCCGGCCGGGTCACCGTCAGCCTCGGCCCGCCCCCGTCCGGCACCGGCGCCGTCCTGCGGATCAGCGACGACGGCGCCGGCTTCGACCCGGAAGCGGTGCGCGGCGCCGGCCGCCACCTGGGACTGGTCTCCATGCGCGACCGGGCCCAGGCGGTCGGCGGCACACTCACCGTGCGCTCGGCGCCCGGAGCGGGCACCGTGATCGAGATGGAGGTACCCGGTGTCTGACGTGATCCGTGTGCTGCTGGTCGACGACCACCAGGTCGTACGGCGCGGGCTGCGCACCTTCCTGGAGATCCAGGACGACATCGAGGTGGTGGGGGAGGCCGCCGACGGGCCCGCCGGGGTGGCCCTCGCCGAGGAGGTGCGCCCCGACGTGGTGCTCATGGACGTCAAGATGCCCGGCGGGGACGGGGTGGAGGCGCTGCGCAAGCTGCGCGACCTCGGCAACCCGGCCCGGGTCCTCATCGTCACCAGCTTCACCGAGCGGCGCACCGTGGTCCCCGCGCTCCGTGCCGGGGCGGCCGGCTACGTCCACAAGGACATCGACCCGACCGCGCTGGCCGGGGCGATCCGCTCGGTGCACGCCGGCCATGTGCTGCTCCAGCCGGAGGTGGCGGGGGCGCTGCTGGCCCAGGAGACGCCGTACGGCGGCAGCGGCCGGGGCGGGCAGCTCACCGAGCGGGAGCGGGAGGTACTGGCGCTGATCGCGCGCGGCCGCTCCAACCGGGAGATCGCCCGCGATCTGGTGCTGTCGGAGAAGACCGTGAAGACGCACGTCTCCAACATCCTGATGAAGCTGGATCTCGCGGACCGCACCCAGGCGGCGCTGTGGGCGGTCCGGCACGGCGTGGCCGACTGACGGCGCGCCCGGGGGAGCGGGGCTCCCTTGCCCCGACAGGAGTTCGATCGGGGCCAGGATTCATACGGTCGGGTGGTTGTCCCCCACATGGCGGAACCCGTCCGGCGATCACGCGTTTCCCAGGGCGCGCCACGGCCGACCGGCCGTGGTGGAGTCCGAAAGGTATCCGCATGAACAACATGAAGAAGATCGCCGTCGTTTCCGCCGTGGCCGGCGGTATCGCCGCCGCCGGTGCCGGGGTGGCCTCCGCCGCCGCCGGTGCCCACGGCGACGCCGTGCACTCGCCCGGTGTCATCTCCGGCAACGTCGTCGAGGCCCCGATCCACGTCCCGGTCAACGCCGTCGGCAACACCGTCAACGTGATCGGCCTGCTCAACCCGGCGTTCGGCAACTTCGGCCTGGCCCACTGACCCACGGGCACCGCCTCCTGAGGACGGGCGACCTCGCACGCAGCTGATCGGCCTAATGCGCCGAACGGCGGTTATCACCCGGCGCCCCGTGTCATCCGGACACGGACCGCGTTGTGCAGCGCGTGGCTCTTCCGTCGGAGCCACCGCAGAGAACCGTCCCAGGAGGATCGCACGTCATGAACACTGCGAAGAAGGCCGCCTTCGTGCTCGCCGCCGCCGGTGTCGCCGTCGGCAGCGCCGCCGGTCTGGCCGCCGCCCACGACGGGGCGAGCGCCAAGGCCAAGGCCGTGCACTCGCCCGGTGTCATCTCCGGCAACATCGTCCAGATCCCGGTGGATGTGCCGGTCAACATCGTCGGCAACACCGTCAACGTGGTCGGCCTGCTGAACCCCGCGTTCGGCAACGTCGGCGCCATCGTCTGACGCCACCCCCCACGGTCATCACGGCCCCGCGGACCCCATCCCCCGCGGGGCCGTGATCCGTTCCCCGGCACCGCCGCCCCGCGCCCGGCTCAGCCGCGCTGCCGCTCCAGCTCCTCCGCGTACGCGTTGTACGCCGCCACCCGCGCCCGCCGCGCCGCGCGCTCCACCGGACGCAGCAGCCGGTCCCGCGCCGCGATCTCCGCCGCGCTCACCGCGCCACCGTGCTCACCGCCCCCGGCCAGCTCCACCAGACCGGCCACCCGCCGCGCCAGTTCCAGCACCCGCGCCGCCCGCGGCGGATACCCCGGGGCCAGCACCTGCCGCCCGCGCTCCATCCGCGCCCGGTACGCGTCCAGCCGTGCCCGGGTCGCCGGGCCCGCGCCCGCCACGTCCAGCATCGCCAGCGCCTCGGTCGTCTCCCGCAGCACCTCGTTCAGCTCACGCTCCGCCTCACCCAGCGACGGCACATCCGCCGGCGGCGCCTGCCGCACCGGAGCACACCGCCACACCACCCGGGTCAGCACCTCACCGGCCGCACCGGCCTCGTCCACCTCGGGGATCAGCCCGAGCGCCGGACCCGCCCCCGCGTCCGCCCCGGGGACACCCCCGGCCAGCACCGCCTCACCGGCCGCCAGCGCCGCCGTGTTGAACTCCGGCGGCCCGCTCAGCCCCAGCGGATGCCCGGGCGCGGGCAGCGCGACCCGCAGCCCCACCACCCCCAGAGCCCGCAGCCGCCCGAACGCCAGGGTCAGCGCCACCGGCCCCGGCTCCCCGGGCAGCCCCACCACCCGGTGCGCCGCGTCGTCCCCCACGGCCCGCACGGCGGCGTCGTCCGGCGACACCAGACCGGCCAGCAGAGCGTTCCCCCAGGCGGCCAGCCGCCCGGCACGAGGTTCATCGAGCATGGCCTCAGCATAGGGAAGAGGGCCCAAGGGGCCTCCTGGCGCCCGGGACATGACGGGCGTGGCGTAAGTTTGCCTTCCGGACAGTGCCGCGAGGCACCCGGAGGACGGCGACTGCATTGGGAGAGACCGCGCGCATGAGCGATGTACTGGAGCTGGTGGACGTATCCGTGGTCCGCGAAGGCCGCGCTCTGGTGAACCAGGTCTCCTGGTCGGTCGCCGAAGGCGAACGATGGGTGATCCTGGGACCCAACGGTGCCGGCAAGACAACCCTGCTGAACATCGCGTCCAGCTACCTCTTCCCCACCTCGGGCAGCGTACGGATCCTCGGCGAGAAGCTCGGCGGCGTCGACGTCTTCGAACTCCGCCCCCGCATCGGCATGGCCTCCAGCGCCCTGGCCGGCAAGCTCTCCCAGCGCGCCACCGTCCTGCAGACGGTGCTCACCGCCGCCTACGGCATGACCGCCGGCTGGCAGGAGCACTACGAGGACGTGGACGAGCGGCGCGCCCGCGCCTTCCTGGACCGGCTCGGCATGAGCGAACTCCTCGACCGCCGGTTCGGCACCCTCTCCGAGGGCGAGCGCAAGCGCACCCAGATCGCCCGCGCGCTGATGACCGACCCCGAACTGCTGCTCCTCGACGAGCCGGCCGCCGGTCTCGACCTCGGCGGCCGGGAGGACCTGGTACGCCGCCTCGGCCGGCTCGCCCGCGACCCCTACGCGCCCGCGATGATCATGGTCACCCACCACGTCGAGGAGATCGCCCCCGGCTTCACCCATGTCCTGCTCATCCGGCAGGGCAAGGTCCTGGACGCCGGACCGGTGGACTCCGTCCTCACCTCCGCCGCCCTCTCGCACTGCTTCGGGCTCCCGCTCATCGTCGAGCGCCAGGGCGACCGCTACACCGCCCACGGCCTGCCCCTGGCCTGACGCCGGACCCGACACCGGCCGGACCCGCGGATTCCGGCCGGTGTCTGACGAAATCCGGCCTGTTCGCCACGCCGCACCACCCCTACGATGGCGGTGTGGACTTCTGGGTGTGGTGGCTGATCGCCGCCGGAGGATTCTCGATCGCGCTCGTGCTGACCGCGATGCCCGAGCTGGGCATGCTCGCCATCGGGGCGGGAGCGGCCGCCGCCTCCGGCGCCGTCACCGACAACATCGTCCTCCAGGTGATCGTGTTCGCGGTCGTCTCCACCGCCCTGCTCGTGGTCGTGCGCCCCATCGCCCGGCGCGCCCGCGTCCTTCCCCCCAAGCTCAGCTCCGGCGTGGACGGCCTCAAGGGCCGCACCGCCGTCGTGCTGGAACGGGTCGACTCCCGTGACGGCCGGATCAAGCTCGCCGGCGAGGAGTGGTCCGCCCGCGCGCTGGACAACGACATCACCCACGAACCCGGCTCCGAGGTCAGCGTGGTGGAGATCGACGGAGCCACAGCCATCGTGATGTGATGGACCCGCGATCCAGACAACCGTTCAACTCATCTAGCCGCAGGGGGAGTCACGATGGACGCCATCATCATCGTGCTGGTCATCCTGGTGGTGCTGGTCATCATCGCCCTCGTCCAGACGATCCAGGTCATCCAGCAGGCCAGTGCCGCGATCGTCGAACGATTCGGCCGCTACACCCGCACCCTGAACGCCGGCCTCAACATCGTGGTCCCGTTCATCGACCGCATCCGCAACCGCATCGACCTGCGTGAGCAGGTCGTGCCCTTCCCGCCGCAGCCGGTGATCACCCAGGACAACCTGGTGGTCAACATCGACACCGTCATCTACTACCAGGTGACCGATGCCCGCGCCGCGACCTACGAGGTCTCCAACTACATCCAGGCCATCGAGCAGCTGACCGTCACCACCCTGCGGAACATCATCGGTGGCATGGACCTGGAGCGCACCCTCACCTCCCGCGAGGAGATCAACGCGGCCCTGCGCGGCGTCCTCGACGAGGCCACCGGCAAGTGGGGCATCCGCGTCAACCGCGTCGAGCTGAAGGCCATCGAGCCGCCGACCTCCATCCAGGACTCGATGGAGAAGCAGATGCGCGCCGACCGTGACAAGCGCGCCGCGATCCTCCAGGCCGAGGGTGTCCGGCAGTCCGAGATCCTCCAGGCCGAGGGTGCCAAGCAGTCCGAGATCCTGCGCGCCGAAGGTGACGCCAAGGCCTCCGCCCTGCGCGCCGAGGGTGAGGCCCAGGCCATCCGCACCGTCTTCGAGGCGATCCACGCCGGCGACGCCGACCAGAAGCTGCTCTCCTACCAGTACGTCCAGATGCTGCCGAAGATCGCCTCCGGCGACTCCAACAAGCTCTGGATCGTCCCCAGCGAGATCGGCGACGCCCTCAAGGGCCTGGGCGGCAACCTCAACCGCATCACCGGCAACGGCACCGGGGACGGCCCCGACAGCGGCGCCGGCGACCCCGGCACCCTCAACAAGCCGCAGGTGGGCCGCCAGCAGCCGCGCATCGAGTAACGGCAGCCCCTCCGCCGCGCACGGATGAGACGCAAGGCCGCGGGCCCGGACCGGATAGGTCC
>NZ_JBHWJL010000299.1:0-6241 GCF_042731495.1 Streptomyces sp. NPDC059853 | reverse complement strand
GGGTGGCGCCGTCGCCGAGCCGCACCGTGATGCCGGCCCGCTCCAGCTCCGCGGCGGCGGCGCGCTGCCGCTCGCCGTCGCCGCCGACGACCACCGTGACGCGGGCCCCGAGGCCGGCCAGGGCGCGGGCGGCCGACAGGCCGCTCACGCCGAGCCCGGCGACGGTGATCCGCTGCCCGGAGAACTCGCTCACCAGTCCGCCACCCATCCGCCGTAGAAGATTCCGATGCCGACGATCACACAGATGCCCTGGATGATCCAGAAACGGACCACCACCAGCACCTCGCTCCACCCCTTCAGTTCGAAGTGGTGCTGGAGCGGTGCCATCTTGAACACCCGGCGGCCGGTGAGCCGGAAGGAGCCGACCTGGATCACCACGGACATGGTGATCAGGACGAACAGACCGCCCAGCAGGGCCACCAGCAGCTGGGTGCGGGAGACGATGGCCAGACCGGCGAGGGCGCCGCCCAGGGCCAGCGAGCCGGTGTCCCCCATGAAGATCTTGGCGGGCGAGGTGTTCCACCACAGGAAGCCGAACAGCGCGCCCATCATGGCGGCGGCGACCACCGCCGTGTCGAGCGGGTCGCGGACCTCGTAACAGGTGGCCCCCGCCGTCAGCTCGTTGGCGCAGGTCTGGCCGTACTGCCACACGCCGATGAAGACATAGGCGCCGAAGACCATCACGGAGGCGCCGGTGGCCAGGCCGTCCAGGCCGTCGGTCAGGTTCACGCCGTTGGACATCGCCAGGATCATGAACAGCGCCCACAGCACGAACAGCACCGGGCCGATGGACCAGCCGAAGTCCTGGGTGAAGGACAGATGCGTGGAGGCGGGGGTCAGACCGCGCGAGTCGGAGAAGTTCAGCGCGAGGATGGCGAAGGCGATCCCGACGAAGAACTGGCCGAGCATCTTGGCGCCGGCCCGCAGCCCCAGCGAGCGCTGCTTGACGATCTTGATGTAGTCGTCGAGGAAGCCGACCAGGCCCATCCCCGCGAACAGGAACAGCACCAGCAGCCCGGTGACGGTGGGCGCGGAGCTGGTGACGATCTTCGTCACCGCGTACGCGATGAGCGTGGCCAGGATGAAGGCGATACCGCCCATGGTGGGGGTACCGCGCTTGCCGGCGTGGCCGCGCGGGCCGTCGTCCCGGATGAACTGGCCGTAGCCCTTGCGGGCGAGCAGCTTGATCAGCAGCGGGGTGCCGATCAGGGTCAGGAACAGCCCGATGGCACCGGAGAAGAGGATCTGCCTCATCGGGCGGCGACCTCACCAACGCCGTCGACGTCGCCGGCCAGCGCGATGGCGACCTGCTCCAGGCCGACCGACCTGGACGCCTTCACCAACACCACATCTCCCGGCCGCAACTGACCGCGCAGCAGCTCCACCGCTGCCGAAGCGTCGGACACGTGCACCGACTCCTCACCCCACGAACCCTCGTTCTTGGCGCCCATGTCCAGCCAGGCGGCTTCCTGACCGCCCACGGACACAAGCTTGCTGACGTTGAGCCGGACGGCGAGCCGCCCGACGGCGTCGTGCTCGGCGAGCGCGTCGTCACCCAGCTCGGCCATCGCGCCGAGCACCGCCCACGTACGGCCGCCCCCCGCTCCGGCGGCACCGCCCATGGCGGCGAGCGCGCGCAGTGCGGCCCGCATGGAATCGGGGTTGGCGTTGTACGCGTCGTTGACGATCGTCACGCCGTCCGCTCGCTCGGTGACCTCCATCCGCCACTTCGAGAGCGGGCCCGCGGCGGAGAGCGTTTGAGCGATCTCCTCAGCGGACATGCCTACCTCATGCGCAACAGCCGCAGCGGCAAGCGCGTTCGACACGTGGTGCTCACCGTACAACCGCATCGTCACGTCGGCGCACCCGGTGGGGGTACTGAGGCGGAACGCGGGGCGTCCCTGGGGGGTCAGATGGACGTCTTCGGCGCGGATGTCCGCCTCTTCGGCCTCCCCGAACAGCAGGACGCGCGCGCGGGTGCGGGCGCTCATGGCGCGCACCAGGGGGTCGTCGGCGTTGAGGATCGCCACCCCGCCCTCGCCGGCCGGCGGCAGCGCCTCGACGATCTCGCCCTTGGCCTCGGCGATCGCCTCCCTGCTGCCGAACTCGCCGAGGTGGGCGGTGCCCACGTTCAGCACCATGCCGATGGTGGGCGGCGCCAGCGTCGTCAGGTAGCGGATGTGGCCGATGCCCCGGGCGCCCATCTCCAGCAGCAGATGGCGGGTCTCCCCGGTCACCCGCAGCGCGGTCAGCGGCAGGCCGATCTCGTTGTTGAACGATTCGGCGGTGTAGACCGTGGGGCCCACGCGCTCCAGCAGCTGGGCGGTGAGGTCCTTGGTGCTCGTCTTGCCGGAGGAGCCGGTGAGGGCGATGACCGGGGTGCCGAGCCGGCGCACCGTGTGCTGGGCGAGGGCACCCAGCGCTTCGGTGACGTCGTCGACCACGACGGTGGGCACCCCGGCGCCCAGCGGGCGGGTGGCCAGGACGACGGCGGCGCCGGCGGCGACCGCCCGGCCGGCGAAGTCGTGGCCGTCGACGTGCTCGCCGGGCAGGGCGGCGAACAGGGCGCCGGGTACGGCCTCCCTGGAGTCGATGACCACGGGCCCGGTGACGGGAGGTGGCGGCTCCGGTATGTCGTGCGGGGTGCCCCGTACGACCGTGACGAGCTCAGCAACGGGAAGAGGGATCACTTCAGTGGGCCTCGCGTGGCGTTGTGGCGTGAGGGCGGATGGGCAACCGCGGCCCGCTCGATGGCGGCGCGCAGTTCGGTTCGGTCGTCGAAGGGCCGGATGACTCCGGCGATGTCCTGGCCCAGTTCGTGGCCCTTGCCGGCCACCAGGACGGTGTCGCCCGCCTCGGCGCGGGCGACGGCCAGGGCGATGGCGGCGGCGCGCTCCTCCTCCACCAGGACGGTGCCGCGTTCGTGAACGGGCACCTCGGCGGCGCCGGCCAGCATGGCGGCGAGGATGGCGAGCGGGTCCTCCGAGCGCGGGTTGTCGGAGGTCAGCACGGCGGTGTCGGCCAGCCGGGCCAGCGCCGCGCCCATGGCGGCCCGCTTGTGCGGGTCGCGGTCGCCGCCGCAGCCCAGGACGGCGTGCAGCTTGCCGTCGGTGACCTTGCGCAGCGCGTGCAGGACCGATTCGACGGCGTCGGGCTTGTGGGCGTAGTCGACCACGGCCAGATAGGGCTGGCCGGCGTCCACCCGCTCCAGGCGGCCGGGGACGCCGGGGACCGCGGCGATGCCGCCGGCGGCGGTGGCGGGGTCGATCCCGGCCACGGACAGGGCGGCGATGGCGCCGAGGGTGTTGGCGACGTTGAACGGTCCTGGCAGCGGCGCGGTGGCGGCCACCCGCACCCCGTCCGGGCCGATGGCGGTGAAGGTGGAGCCGAGCGGGCCCAGGGTGACCTCGTCGGCCCGCCAGTGGGCGTCCGGGTGGCCCTCGGCGGAGAAGGTGGTGATCGGGATCTCGGCTTCGCCCGCCAGCCGGCGCCCGTACTCGTCGTCGATGTTGACGACACCGGCGCGGGCCCTGGCCCGGGTGAACAGCTGCGCCTTGGCCGCGTAGTAGTCGGCCATGTCGGGGTGGAAGTCGAGGTGCTCGGGGCTGAGGTTGTTGAAGACCGCCACGTCGTAGACGACGCCGTCCACCCGGCCCATCACCAGCGCGTGGCTGGAGACCTCCATGGCCAGCGAGGTGACGCCGCGCTCGCGCATCACGGCGAACAGTCCCTGCAGCTCGGTGGCCTCCGGGGTGGTGCGCTCGGACTTCACCCGCTGGTCGCCGATCCGGGTCTCGACGGTGCCGATCAGCCCGGTCGGCTCGCCCTCCTTGGCCGCGGCGCGCAGTCCGCCCTCCACCAGGTAGGCGGTGGTGGTCTTGCCCGAGGTGCCGGTGATGCCGATCTTCAGCAGGTCGGCGCCCGGCTCGCCGTAGATGGCGGCGGCCAGGTGGCCCATCCGGGCCCGCGGGTCGTCCACGGTGAGGACGGGCAGCCCGGTGGCGACGGCGCGCTCGGCGCCGGTGGGGTCGGTGAGCACGGCCACCGCGCCGCGGCTGGCGGCCTGGGCGGCGAAGTCCGCGCCGTGGAAGCGGGCGCCCGGGAAGGCGACGTAGATGTCACCCGGCAGGACGGCGCGCGAGTCGTGGGTGATGCCGGTGACGGCGGGGCCTGGATGCTCGCCGGCGGGCGCGGGCTCGGACACGGTGGTCCCCAGCAGCCCGGCCAGCTGCGCCAGCGGTACGGGGGCGACCCGTGCCGGGCGGGGCGGCGCCGACGGGGTGTGATCAGCGTGGGGCACGGCGGTGAGCGTACCCGGCGTGGAGGGGGTGCCGCGAAGTGAGGTGCGGCCGGATGCCGTGCCGAGCGGGGGGTTTCCCTCGTCGTCGGTGATCGTTCTCACGTGCTTGCTCTCCGCTTCGGTCAGTCGTGGGGGTCGAACGTGACGGGAAGGCCCGGAAAGTCCGAACCGGTGGGCGGGACCTGGAGCGCCTTCAGGGAGAAGTCCATGACCTCGTTGAAGACCGGTCCGCACACCTTGCTGCCGTTGTAACTGCCTTCGGTGGGGTTCTGCACGGCGCAGTAGACGGCGATCCGGGGGTCGTCGGCGGGGGCGAAGCCCGCGAATGAGGCGGTGTAGCCCGAATAACGTCCCGTCTCGGGGTCCACCCGGTTGGAGGTACCGGTCTTCCCGGCCACCCGGTAGCCGGGGATCCTGGCGGCGCTGCCGGTGCCCTCGGGGGAGGTCACCACGGTCTCCAGTATCTCGGCGAGCTGCGCGGCGGTCTCCTCGCTGATCACCCGCTCCCGCTCGGGTTCGGGGGCGGGCTCGAAGCTGCCGTCGGGGCCGGTGTAGCCGCGGACCAGGGTGGGGGCGATGCGCTCGCCGCCGTTGGCGACGGTGGCGTACACGGAGGCGGCCTGGACGGCGTTGACGGACATGCCCTGGCCGAAGGGGATCGTGTACTGCTGGGCGGAGTTCCAGTCCCCCGGTGCGGCGAGGATACCGGCGGTCTCGCCGGGGAAGCCGAGCCCGGTGGGGCGGCCGAAGCCGAAGCGGGTGAGGTAGGAGTGCAGGACCTCGTTGGCCTGCGGCTGGGTGGCGCCCAGCTCCTCGGCGGCCAGGATGGTGCCGATGTTGCTGGATTTGGCGAGTACGCCCGCCAGGGTGAGGTAGTACGTCTCGTGGTCGTGGTCGTCGGCGAAGTTGCGGTCGGCGCGCGGCAGCCGGTTGGGGACCGTGACGTGGGTGGCCGGGCCGGCGACGCCTTCCTCCAGGACGGCGGCCATGGTGGCGACCTTGAGGGTGGAGCCGGGCTCGAAGGCGTCCTGGAGGGCGGCGTTGCGCAGCAGGCCGCTGTCGGTGACGGTGCCGAGGTCGTTGGGGTCGTAGCCGGGGGCGCCGGCCAGGGCCAGGATCTCGCTGGTGGTGGTGTCCATCACCACCACGTAGCCGTCGTCGGCCTTGGAGGCGGCCACCTGGGCGCTGATGGCGTTCTGGGCGGCCCACTGGATGTCGCGGTCGAGGGTGAGGGCGACATCGGTGCCGGGGACGGCGGGCTGTTCCTGGGAGCCGGCGGTGGGGACGCGGCGTCCGCCGGACTGGGCGTAGGTGATGGTGCCGTCCTCGCCGGCCAACAGATTGTTGAACTGGGCCTCGACGCCGCCGCCGCCCACGCCCTCGGCGTTGACGAAGCCGAGGGTGGCGGCGGCGAGGTCGCCGCCGGGGTAGACGCGTTTGGCGTTCTTCTCGGCGAAGACCCCGGCGAGCACCTGGTCGCCGGTGCCCTTGCCGGCGGCTTCGCTCAGGTTGTTGCGCAGGTCCTTGATCTGCCGCCAGGTCTGCGGGGTCTGCTGGCGGGCGAGCACGGCGTAGCGGGAGTCCGGCTCGGAGAGGAGTCCGGCCAGGGTGGCCTCGTCGCGGTCGAGGATCGGGGCGAGCAGGGCGGCGGCCTGCTGGGGGGCATCGGGGACGCCGGTCTGTTCCTCGGTGAACAGGAACGGGTCGGCGGTGATGTCGTAGGCGTCGACGGTGGTGGCCAGGGCGGTGCCGTTGCGGTCGGTGATGTCGCCGCGCTGGGCGGCGAGCGGCACGGTGACGTAGCGGTTGACGGCGGCCTTGTCGGTGTAGGTGGCGGCGTCGACGGCCTGCACCTGGACGAGCCGCACGGTGAAGGCGAGCAGGACGAGGGCGAGGCCGAGGCCGACGAGCCGCAGCCGGGGGCGCACGGTGGCCGGGCGG
>NZ_JBHWJL010000298.1:0-6310 GCF_042731495.1 Streptomyces sp. NPDC059853 | reverse complement strand
GCACGGCGGCGCGCCGGGCCAAGGCGCTGCTGGACGAGGCGTGGGACCGCGACCTCGGCGCCGACGCCCTGGCCCGGGCGGCCGGATGCAGCCGGTACGCGCTGTACCGGGCGTTCCGCGCCGAGTACGGGATGCCGCCCAGCGACTACCAGCGGCTGCTGCGGCTGCGCGCGGCCCGCCGGCTGCTGGCCACCGGCACCGCCCCGGCGGAGGCGGCCACAACCTGCGGCTTCGCCGACCAGCCGCATCTGACGCGCTGGTTCACCCGGGTCTACGGCATCACCCCGGCGACGTACCGCCGAGCGACGGGCTGAGCGGCCGGGCGCGCGGCACGCCCGACGACGACGCATCCGGGTGCCGAGCGCGCGCCCGCTACCGGTGAGGACCCGGATCGTTAAACTCGGCGGCACCGGAAGGAGGATGCCATGGCCCCCATGACCGCCGACCCAGAGATGACTCCACTGCGCCGCGCCGCCGAGGCGGCGGAGGACGCCTCTGGTCTGCGCGCCGAGATCATCCGAGGAGTCCTCATGATGTCGCCCACCCCCCGTGGGAAGCACGCCGGGATCATCAACAAGCTTTACGACCAGCTGCGACCGGCTCTTCCCGAAGGCTTGCAGCCCTTCCAGGTCGCGTCGGTGGCGCTCCCGCACGATCCCGACGACTACGCCAGCCCCGATCTGCTGGTCTGTGACGCCTCTTTCGAGGACTCCGACAGCTGGCTGACGGAGCCCGGATCCGTCGAGTTGGTGGTCGAGGTGGTGTCCAAAGGCAACAGCAGCAAGGACACCCGCGACATGGTCGCCTGGTATGCCGACGCCTGCATTCCCGTGTACCTGCTGATCGACCCACGCAAGGGGAGCTGGACGCGGTACACGGTGCCGCGCGACGGCGAGTACCAGGGGGTTCTGCACGGTCTGTACGGCGAGGATGTCGAGCTGGCCACGCTCGGTCTGAAAATCACCACCGGTCGGTTCCCTCAGTACTCCTGAAACCGGGTTGCGGGCATGGCGCACGCCGGTGCACCCTGCCGGGCATGATCGATACCGGGCTCCGTGGCCGCGTCGTCCTCGTCACCGGGGCGCACCGCAACATCGGGCGGGAGATCGCCGCCGCCTTCGCCGAGCAGGGGGCCGCCGTCGCGGTGCACTGGTACGGCGGGGGCGGAGCGGAGCTGCCGGAGGGGGTGGTGGCCGAGCACTACGTGGGGGACGCGCGGGCCGCCGAGGAGACCGTGGCCCGACTGCGGGATCTCGGCGCGGCCGACGCGTGCGCGGTGCCGGCCGATCTGGCCGCGCCGGACGCGGCCCGGACACTGACGGCCGCCGTCGAGGAACGGCTCGGCCCGGTCGACGTCCTGGTCAACAACGCCGCGCACACCGAGACCCCGGACGGGGTGCTGGACCTCACCGCCGGAAGCCTGCACCGCAACTACACCGTCAACACCATCGCCCCGGCACTGCTCACCGCCGAGGTGGCCCGCCGCGCGGCCGCCGGGTCGCGGCCCGCCGCCGTCGTCAACATCTCCACCGACGCCGCCCGCGCCTTCCCCGGGCAGGTGGGCTACGGCACCTCCAAGGCGGCGCTGGAGGCGTTCACCCGGGCCGCCGCCCTCGATCTGGGCCCGGCCGGGGTACGGGTCAACGCGGTGGCGCCCGGCCCGGTGCAGACCGGGTGGATGACGGAGGAGCTGATCGAGCGCGTGCTGCCCGTCATCCCGCTGCGCCGGGTCGGCACCCCGCGCGACATCGCGGACGCGGTGGTGTTCCTGGCCTCCCGGCAGGCCGCCTGGATCACCGGGCAGGTGATCCAGGTGGCCGGCGGGCACGCCCTGTGACGGGCGGGCGGACCGGAACCGGCTACAGGACCTTGGAGAGAAACGCCTTGGTCCGCTCGTGCCGGGGGTTGGTCAGCACCTCGCGCGGGTGGCCCGCTTCCACGACCACGCCCTCGTCCATGAACACCAGGGAGTCGCCGACCTCGCGCGCGAACCCCATCTCGTGGGTGACCACGATCATGGTCATGCCGTCCTCGGCGAGGGCCCGCATCACGTCCAGCACCTCGCCGACCAACTCGGGGTCGAGCGCCGAGGTCGGCTCGTCGAAGAGCATGAGCTTGGGGTCCATGGCCAGCGCCCGCGCGATCGCCACCCGCTGCTGCTGTCCGCCGGACAGCTGCGCCGGGTAGTGGTCGGCGCGGTCGCCCAGGCCCACCCGCTCCAGCAGTTCCTCGGCGCGCGCCCGGGCCTCGGCCTTGGGGAGGCCCTTGACCTGGACGGGCGCCTCCATGACGTTCTCGGCGGCGGTCATGTGCGGGAAGAGGTTGAAGCGCTGGAAGACCATGCCGATGTCCCGGCGCTGGGCGGCCACCTCCCGTTCGCGCATCTCGTACAGCTTCGTGCCGCGCTGGCGGTAGCCGACGAGTTCCCCGTCGACGTACAGCCGCCCGGCGTTGATCTTCTCCAGGTGGTTGATGCAGCGCAGGAAGGTGGACTTGCCCGAGCCCGAGGGCCCGACCACGCAGAACACCTCGCCGCGCCGCACCTGGAGGTCGATGCCCTTGAGGACCTCGACCGCGCCGAACGACTTGTGGACGCGCTCGGCCTTCACCATCGGCGTCTCGTCGCCCTCGCTCATACGGTTTCGCCTCCCACCCGGCTCTTGGTACGGAAGGTGGTGAGCTGCTGCCGTATCCGCCGCAGCGGTGTGGGCGGCTGCTCGCGGTCGCTGCCCTTGGCGAAGTGCCGTTCCAGGTAGTACTGGCCGATGCTGAACACCGTGGTCAGCAGCAGGTACCAGACGCTGACCACCATCATCATCTCCATCACCGCGAGGTTGCGGGAGCTGATGGTGTCGCCGGCCCGGAAGAGTTCGTCGAAGTAGATCACCGACGCCAGTGAGGACGTCTTGAGCATGTTGATGAACTCGTTGCCGGACGGCGGGATGATGACGCGCATCGCCTGCGGCAGCACGATGCGCCGCATGGTCTTGGTGCCGTTCATGCCCAGCGCCTGCGCGGCCTCGGTCTGGCCGCTGTCCACGGACTTGATGCCGGCGCGGGCGATCTCCGCCATGTAGGCGGCCTCGTTCAGGCCGAGCCCCAGCAGGGCGGCCAGGAACGGGGTCATGACGTCGTTCATCTCGTTCTTGTAGAAGCCGAGATTCACGGTGTCGAAGATGTAGGAGAGGTTGTACCAGAGCACCAGCTGCACCAGCACCGGCGTGCCCCGGAAGAACCAGATGTAGCCGTAGGCGACCGACGACAGCACCGGGTTGTCGGACAGCCGCATCACGGCGAGCAGCATGCCCAGCACCAGGCCGAGGACCATGGCGCACACCGTGATCCACAGGGTGTTGAGGGCACCCTCCATGATGCGGTCGTACGTCAGGTAGTCGCCGACGACGTTCCAGTTGATCTTGGCGTTGGCGAAGGCCCACACCACCAGGCCCAGCAGCGCGATGACCACGCCGGCGCTGACCCAGCGGCCCCAGTGGCGCACCGGGACCGCGGTCAGCTCCTCCGGCGGTACATCGTCCGCGGGACGCCGCTTGTCGAGATCGAGGGACACCGGCGCGTCACTCGCCCGCGTTGATGGTGGCTTCGTCGATGGCGCCGGTCTGGGCGCTCCACTTGGCCAGCACCTCGTCGTAGGTGCCGTTGTCGATGATCTCCTGGACGGCGGCCTGGATGGCGTCGCGCAGTTCGGTGTTGTCCTTCTTGACGGCGATGCCGTACGGGGCGGCGTCGATCTGCTCGCCGACCACCTCGAAGAGGTCACCGCCGCCCGCGTTCAGCTCGTTGTAGAGCGCCACGGGGAAGTCGGTGATGACGGCGTGGGCGCGGCCGCTCTGGAGGGCGGTGATCGAGTTGGAGTCCGTCTCGTTGATCATCGGGCTGATCGGCTCGTCGCACTCCTCCTGCTGGGCGTCCAGCAGGTACTCGTTGGCGGTGCCGCGCTGGGCGGCCACGGTGAGCCCGCACAGGTCGGCCACGCCGTTGATGCCCTCGGGGTTGCCCTTGGCGACCAGGATGGCGGAGCCGGCCTGGAAGTAGTTGACGAAGTCGGCGCCGCCCTCGGCGTCCTCGCTGATGCCGTTCTGCCGGTCCTTGGTGTCCGTCATGGCCGACATCACGATGTCGTGGCGGCCGTTGTTGAGGCCGAGGACCAGGCCGTCGAAGGTGCCGTCGCTGAAGGCGAACTCGACGCCGAGGACCTCGCCGAGCGCGGCGGCGATGTCCGGGTCGATGCCGGCGATCTCGTCGTTGTCGTCGAAGAACTCGATCGGGGCGTAGTCGATGTTGGAACCGACCTTGACGACGCCCGCCTCCTGGATCGCCTCGGGCAGCAGGTCGTACAGCGGGGCCTCGGGGTTGGCCCCACCGCCGCCGGAGGCGGATCCGCCCGACCCCTTGTCCCCGTCGGTCTGGTCTCCGCAGGCGCTCAGCAGCAGCACGCCGGCGACGGCGAAGGCTCCCAGGACCGTACAGCGGGAGCGTCGGGTGAGACTGGTCATGGCGTGGTCCTCCTGGGGGTGGGGAGTATCCGAGGCCGGGCACACGTCTTCGAGTGTCACGACTGTGTTCGTTTCTTGTGCATAGGACGAGTAGGCATCCTGCCATCCGCAGGTCGAGTTGCGTCCACCACTGCGTCCCGATCGGATAACGGACACCGTGTCCTGCTCACCGGGAGTGACGAACTGCCGCACCCGCGTGGTGCTGTGACCTGCGGGCCCCGCGGATGAGACTTCGGTCACCCGCCCGGCGTCCCGGGTCCGTGGCCAACACTCGGGCGTGCGCGGTCCCCCCGCCATCGGGTAGAACGATCCGTTACACCCCTCACCCGGGGACCTGGGCGCGTGTGCGGCGCGTCCGGCGTCCGTGCCACTCCCCTCCGGCGGCCACTCGCCGGCCGGGACGCGGACGTGGTGCCCGCCCGCTTCCCGACCGGGAAACGGAACACCCTCGTGACAGCGCAAGACAAAGGGGTTCACCTCTCGTGACATCGGAGATCATCAATCCTCGCGGCGCGGCCGGTACGGAGCCAACGGACACCGCCGGTACCGCCGAGGCCGCCGCAAGCCTGCTCGATCCGGTCTTCGCCCTGCACCGGGGCGGCAAGATGGAGGTCGCCTCCACGGTGCCGGTGCGCGACGCCGCCGATCTGTCGCTCGCCTACACGCCCGGGGTCGCCTCGGTGTGCGCGGCGATCGCCGAGCAGCCGGAGCTGGTGCACGACTACACCTGGACCTCCCAGGTGGTGGCCGTGGTGACGGACGGCAGCGCGGTGCTGGGGCTCGGCGACATCGGTCCCGGGGCGTCGATGCCGGTGATGGAGGGCAAGGCGATCCTCTTCAAGGAGTTCGGCGGTGTCGACGCGGTGCCGCTGGCGCTGGACACCCAGGACGTGGACGAGATCGTGGAGACGGTGGCCCGGCTGGCGCCGTCGTTCGGCGGCATCAACCTGGAGGACATCGCGGCGCCGCGCTGCTTCGAGATCGAGCGCAGGCTCCAGGAGCGGGTGGGCATCCCGGTCTTCCACGACGACCAGCACGGTACGGCGGTGGTGACGCTGGCGGCGCTGCGGAACGCGGCGCGGCTGAGCGGGCGCGGTCTTGCCGAGCTGCGGGTGGTGATCTCGGGCGCGGGCGCGGCGGGTGCGGCGATCGCGAGGATCCTGCTGGGCGCGGGCATCGGCGATGTGGCGCTGTGCGACCGCAAGGGCGTGCTGTCGGCGGACCGCGCGGACCTGACCGGGGTGAAGGCCGAGCTGGCGGCGGCGACCAACAGGGCCGGGGTCACCGGTTCGCTGGCGGACGCGCTGGCGGGCGCGGATGTGTTCGTGGGGGTGAGCGGCGGCAGCGTGCCGGAGGAAGCGGTGGCGACGATGGCGCCGGGGGCGTTCGTCTTCGCGATGGCCAACCCGACGCCGGAGATCCACCCGGAGGTGGCGGCGCGGTACGCGGCGGTGGTGGCGACCGGGCGCAGCGACTACCCGAACCAGATCAACAACGTGCTGGCGTTCCCCGGCATCTTCGCGGGCGCGCTGCGGGTGCGGGCGGCGCGGATCACAGAGGGGATGAAGCTGGCGGCGGCGGAGGCGCTGGCGGCGGTGGTGGCGGACGAGCTCACGCCGTCGAAGGTGATCCCCTCGCCGTTCGACACCCGGGTCGCCCCGGCGGTCGCGGCGGCCGTGGCGGCGGCGGCCCGCGCGGAGGGCGTGGCCCGCCGGTAGGCGGGGGACGGCGGCGCCGTGCGGCCCGCCCCCGGGGTGGGGGCGGGCCGCGGTCGGTTCCTAGCGCAGGGCCAGGAC
>NZ_JBHWJL010000297.1:0-6383 GCF_042731495.1 Streptomyces sp. NPDC059853 | reverse complement strand
GGCTGTCCGCGCGAAGCTCCTCCAGGGTGTCTAACTCGCTCGCCAGCTGGGCTATATCTTCGTCCTGCTCCGGAAGATCGCGCGCGGAGTCGGTTATCACCTTGACGGTGACCTCGGCCTCGCGGCCGGCCGCCGAGCCGCCCTTGAGGGTGCTGGTGAAGGTGGCGGTGCCGTCGGCCTCCAGGCCGGTGACGGCCTCGTCGATGCCGTCCAGCAGCTGGCCGGAGCCGATGGTGTAGTCGACGCCCTCGGCGACGCCGTCCTCCAGCACCTCGCCGTCGACCTTGGCCTCCAGGTCGAGCTTGACGACGTCGCCCTCGGCGGCGGCGCGCTCGACCACGGAGGTGGAGGCGAAGCGCTCACGGAGCTGGTCGACGGCCTCGGCCACGTCCTCGTCGGTGACCTCGGCGGCCTCGACAGTGACCTCGATCCCCGTGTAGTCGGGGATGGTGATCTCGGGGCGGACGTCCACCTCGGCGGTGAAGGTCAGCAGTTCGTTGTCCTTCAGCTCGGTGATGTCCACCTCGGGCTGACCCAGCGGGTTCAGCTCGCCCTCGGAGACGGCCTCGCTGTAGAACTTGGGCAGCGCGTCGTTGACGGCCTCCTCCAGCACGGCGCCACGGCCGAAACGCTGGTCGATGATGCGGGCCGGGATCTTGCCCTTGCGGAATCCGGGCACCGTGACCTGCTGGTTGATCTTCCGGTACGCCGCGTCGAGGCTGGGCTTGAGCTCCTCGAAGGGCACCTCGACAGTGAGCCGAACCCGGGTGGGGTTCAGGGTCTCCACGGCGCTCTTCACGGTCGGTCTCCTTGGGGCTGACTTCTGGGAGGAATGCGGTGCTGCTGTGATGCTGTACGACCGAGCTTATGGGTGCCGGTCTGACCGCTGGTACCCGGTACCCGGTCCCCGGGCACGCCACAGGCGCACGATCTCTTCATAGTACGTGGTCGGGGTGGCCGGATTCGAACCGACGGCCTTCCGCTCCCAAAGCGGACGCGCTACCAAGCTGCGCCACACCCCGTGGTCGCTCATGACGCGACACGTAGCGTACAGGCCCGCTCGCCCCCCGGCTCCCCCGCCTCCGGGCGGCGCGGCGCTGGTACGATGCTGTCCGCACGGTGATCGTCGCGGTGGCGCAACCGCCCGGTGGTCCCCGGCAGGCGGGCGTAGCTCAATGGTAGAGCCCTGGTCTTCCAAACCAGCTACGCGGGTTCGATTCCCGTCGCCCGCTCCGTCACACCGGGCCCGGCTCCCTCGGGGGCCGGGCCTCGGCGTTGTCAGGGACCGCTCGAATTGATGGAATCGTCCACGGAGCTGACGGAGTTCGAGATCGACTCCAGGAAGTCCCGTATCGGGTCCGCCGCGCCGGTGGAGGCGAGTGAGAAGCCGAAGAGGATGGCCACGACGGCCGGCCCCCATTTGATGTTGCCGCTGCGGGCGAGAAAGAACAGCACGACACCCAGCAGCAGCGTCAGGGAGAACGAGATAACCACGACTGATCACATCACCTTCGGACGGTACGCCTGCGCTCCAGCGAGAGCTTGACCACGGCTGTCCTACCCCCGCTGGGCCCCTATCGTGCCATCAACCGGGTGACACATGGGGGTTGATGGGGTAGGCGACCCGGCAGTTGACTTGTTCACGCACCCCCCTGCCGGACAGTACCCACCGTGAGGCGCTATCGTGCCGTCAATGTTGCGCGTCCGTAATCCACGAGCCAGCCTGCCCACAGCACGGGCGCGGACGGCTGATCCCCCACCGGAGGCCACGGACGGCCGACCGAAGGGCAAGCCCCGCGATCCGTACTTCGACAACGCCAAGTACCTGGCGATCGTGCTGGTGGCCATGGGGCACGTCTGGGCCCCCCTCATGCCCGACTCCCGGGCGGCCACCGCGCTCTACATGTTCGTCTACGCCTTCCACATGCCGGCGTTCATCATGCTGGCCGGATACTTCTCCCGCAGCTTCACCGGTAAACCCGCCCAGATAGGGCGGCTGATCTCCGGCGTGCTGGTGCCCTACCTGATCTTCGTGGTCGGGTACACCCTCTTCGACCGCTGGGTGAACAGCACCGACAAGCCGCTGTTCGAGCCGTTCAGCCTGCTCGACCCGTACTACCTCACCTGGTTCCTGATCGCGCTGTTCTGCTGGCGGCTGTCCGCCCCGCTGTGGCGGGCGCTGCGCTGGCCGCTGCCGGTCTCCCTGGCCGTGGCCGCGATCGCGACGGTCTCGCCCGACCTCGGCAACGACTTCAACATCATGCGGGTGCTGCAGTTCCTGCCGTTCTTCGTGCTCGGGATGCTGCTGCGGCGCGAGCACTTCACCTGGCTGGTGCGGCGCGAGACCCGGATCGCGGCGGCGGTGATCGGCCCGGTCGCCCTGCTCTTCGCGTACTGGGTGGCGCCGCGGATGGACTACCACTGGTTCTACCGCAGCCACAGCGCCCAGGGTCTCGGCTTCACCTGGGACTACGGCGTGATCATGTCGCTGGCCCTGTTCGGCTGCGGCCTGGTCCTCACCGGCTGCTTCCTGGCGTTCGTGCCCGGCCGCCACATGTGGTTCACGGCGCTGGGCGCCGGCTCCATCTACGGCTATCTGCTGCACGGCTTCCTGATCAAGGGCTCCCGCTGGTGGGGCTGGTACGACCTGGACTGGGTGAACACCCCCGCCGGGTACGTGGCCATCACCCTGATCGGTGTCGCCGTCGTGACGCTGCTGTGCACCACCCCCTCGCAGAAGCTCTTCCGGTGGGTGGTCGAACCGCCGCTGGGCTGGGCCTTCAAGAAGGACGACCCGGCCGCCGCCCCCGCGCCGGCCGCGAAGGTGCCGGCCGCGAAGTAGCGCCGCCGCGTCCCGCCGCGCCCCGGGAGGGGTGGTCCCGTACGGGGCCACCCCTCCCGGCGTGTTCAGCCGGTGGTGACGCCGTGCGAGGCGAGATAGGCCAGCGGGTCCACGTCGCTGCCGTACGCCCGCGAGGTGCGCACCTCGAAGTGCAGATGCGGCCCGGTGCTGCGGCCGGTGTTCCCGGACAGCCCGGCCCGCACTCCGCCGTTGACCACCTGCCCGTCCTTGACGTGGATCTCCGACAGATGGGCGTAGAGCGTGTAGTACCCGTCGGTCATCTCGATCAGGACCGCCTTGCCGTAGTCGCCCCAGTCGCCCGCGAAGATCACGGTGCCGGGGCCGACCGCCTGGACGGGGGTGCCCACCGGGACGGCGAAGTCGGTGCCGGTGTGCCGGCCGGCCGCCCAGCCGCCGGGGATGCCCCAGTCCGCGCTGATGGGGAAGCCGGTGACCGGCATGGTCCACACCTCGGCGGACCCGGTGGCCGCCGAGGCGCGGGCGAAGACGGTGGCCACGTCCCCGATGACCGGCGGGTTGTCGCGCGGCGCCGCGCCGGACGGCGGTGCGGCGGCGCGCGGGACCCGGGCCGGGGGGCCGTACGCCGCGCCGAAGGCGGCCGGGCCGTGGGCGGCCTCGGGGGACGGCGCGGCCGGCTCGCTGCTCGCGGCGGCCGGGACCGTCCAGGGTCCCGCTATCACCAGGGCGCCGAGCAGGCTGCCGGCCAGGGCCCGGCGCAGCGTACGGGGATCGGAACGATCGGAACGCTGAGTGCGCGCACGGATACTCATGGTGTCGAGCCAAGATCACCGGCCGCCCGTCCGCATCCGCCCGTCCCGCGCCGCTGCGGCCGTTCGGCGTACGGCGTGCGGGCCGGGCGGGGCACGGTGCGGACCGTCGCGGGCGACCGGGGGCCGGGCACGGGCGGGCCGGCGGGCGGCGGCCGGACCCGGCGCCATGATCACACTCGTGGGTGACGGACCGATTACTCTCGGCAGATGAGGAGCAGGGCCCGGTCGTCGTTGACGTCCTTGGCCACGGCTTCGATGAGGTGCCAGGCCGCGCCCCGGAAGCCGGCCGGCACATAGCGGTCGGCCTCGCCGGTGAGCCGGTCGACGCCCTCGGAGAGATCGCGGGCCGGGCGTTCCACCAGGCCGTCGGTGAAGAGCATGAGGACGTCGCCGCGCCGCAGGGTGCCCTTGGCCGGGTGGAACTCGGCGCCCTCGTAGACGCCGAGCAGCGGGCCCTCGGCGGCGACCTCCGTCCAGCGGCCGGTTCCGGCGTTCAGCTGGAGGCCGGGGACGTGCCCGGCCGAGAGCAGTTCGTAGTCGCCGGTGTCGAGGTCGAGCACCAGATGGACGGAGGTGGCGAAGCCCTCGTCCCAGTCCTGCCGCAGCAGATAGCCGTTGGCGGCGGGGAGGAAGGAGTGCGGCGGAAGCGAGCCGAGGAGGCCGCCGAACGCGCCGGACAGCAGCAGGGAGCGCGAGGCCGCGTCCATCCCCTTGCCGGAGACATCGGTGATGACCGCCTCCAGGGTGCGCCCGCCGGGGCCGGTGCGGGCGGCGACGACGAAGTCGCCGGAGAAGGACTGGCCGCCGGCCGGGCGCAGCGCCATGTCGTGGTACCAGCCGGCCGGCAGCTTCGGCAGGGCGCTCTGGGCGCGGATGCGTTCGCGCAGGTCGAAGAGCATGGTGCCGCCGCGCCGCCAGGGGACGCCGACGCGGCTGCGGAACTGGGCGATCAGCAGCCCGGCCAGGGCCACCGCGGCGACCACCAGGATGGTGCCGGGGGTGACCGGGTCGATGTTGGCGCGGCTGTTGTCTATGAGGGCGGTCTCGGCGACCAGCGCGGTGGCGGCGACTCCGTAGAGGCCGAGCAGGCTGGCGGGTCGCAGCAGCAGCCCGCCCGCGACCAGCGGGAGGGCGAGTGCTTCGGGCGGGCACCATTCGGAGCTGATGAGGGTGCCCGCGGCGAGCAGGGGCACGGAGCACAGCAGCACGGTGAGCGCCGCGGAGTCCGAGCCGCCGCCCCGGAAGGAGTCGACGGCGGCGCGGCGGACGGAGGTGCGCAGGCGGTGGAGAGCCTTGTGCGCCCGGTGTCTCGGGTTCGCCGGGGGTGCGTTGTCGCTACCGCGTGCCATGTCCTAGGACCTTATCCACCCATTCGGGGGTGCGTCGAACCTCCCACGCTTCCGTACCTGCGTGCGGAGGGGCGGTGAGGCGGAAATCTCTTCGCCTCGTCGGAAAGGAGGTTGATAGGGATGGTGCTATGACGATGGAACTGCGTGTGCTGGAGGAAGCGGACTGGGAGAACTGGTTCTCCACCGTGATCTGGGCGTTCGGCGGTGCGTTCGCCTCGGACGAGGAACGCGCGCTGTGGCGTTCGCTCACCGAGACGGAGCGGTCGATCGCGGTGTGGGACGGCGACCGTGTCGTGGGAACGGCGGGCACCTTCTCGTTGGGCCTTTCGGTACCGGGCGGCGCGGTGGTGCCCGCCGGTGGGCTGACGATGGTGGGAGTGGCGCCCACGCACCGGCGGCGGGGCATCCTGCGGCGGATGATGCGGCAGCAACTGGACGATGTGCGGGCCGCCGGGGAGCCCCTGGCGGTGTTGACGGCCTCCGAGCCCTCGATCTACGGCCGCTTCGGCTACGGTACCGCGACCTGGGAGCTGTCGGCCGAGATCGAGACGCGCGATGTGCGGCTTTCGCCGCCGCCCGGCACCGATGATGTGGAGATCCGGGTCGCGGATCCGGCCGATGTGCTCGGCGCGTGCGAGGAGTTGTACGCCCGCCAGGTGCCGCGCCGGCCGGGGATGCTGGCGCGCCGCCCCGGCTGGGAGCGGGTGGGGTTGTGGGTGTCGCCGGACGTACGGGCGGGTGCCGCGCCGCAGTTGTGCGTGCTGGCGGAACGGGACGGTGAACTGCTGGGCTACGCCCGTTATCTGACCCGTCCGTCCTGGAAGCCGAGCGGTCCCGACGGCACCGTGGAGGTCCGGGACCTCCAGGCGACGGAGCCGGCCGGGTACGCGGCGCTGCTGCGGTACCTGCTGGGCATCGACCTGATGTCGACCGTCGCCCTGGCCAGACGGCCGGTGGACGAGCCGTTCGTTCATCTGCTGTCGGACGTGCGCCGGTGCAATCTGCGGGTGCGGGACGGGCTGTATCTGCGGCCGGTGGAGGTCGGGCCCGCGCTGGCGGCGCGGCGCTACGCCGCGGAGGTGGACGTGGTGCTGGAGGTCACCGACGCCTTCTGCCCGTGGAACGAGGGCCGGTGGCGGCTGTCGGGCGGGCCGGACGGCGCGGTGTGCGAGCGGACGGCGGACCCGGCCGAACTGGCGCTGTCGGTGAACGCGTTGGGGGCGGCGTATCTGGGCGGGGTGTCGCTGAGCGCGCTGGCGGGGGCCGGGCGGGTGCGGGAGGAGCGTCCGGGAGCGCTGGGGGCGGCGGCGACGGCGTTCGGTTCGCCGGTGGCGCCCTGGCTGTCGCACGGGTTCTGACCGTTCCGGCCGCCCACCCCGCCGGGCCCGCGCACCCCGGCGG
>NZ_JBHWJL010000296.1:0-6398 GCF_042731495.1 Streptomyces sp. NPDC059853 | reverse complement strand
CCCAACCCCTCCGTGCTCGCCGCCGCCCTCGCCGCCCGGACGCGCCGGGTGCGGCTGCACGCCGGGTCGGTCGTGCTGCCCCTGCACCACCCGGCGCGGGTCGCCGAGGAGTGGTCCGTCGTGGACAACCTCTCCGGCGGCCGGGCCGGACTCTGTGTGGCCAGTGGCTGGCACGCCCGTGACTTCGCCCTCGCCCCGCAGAACTTCGGCCGGCACCGCGAGCTGATGTACGAACAGCTGGCCACCGTACGGCGGCTGTGGGCCGGTGACCCGGTCGAGGTCACCGCGGGCGACGGCAAGCCGGCCGAGATACGGCTCCAGCCGCGGCCCCTCCAGGACCAGCCGCCCCTGTTCGTCGCCGTCGTCGGCAACCCCGACAGCTACCGCCGCGCCGCCGCCGAGGACCTGGGCATCGTCACCAACCTCATGGCCCAGACCGTCGGGCAACTGGCCGAGAACATCGCCCTGTACCGCCGCACCCGCGCCGAACACGGCCTGGACCCGGCGGCCGGCCGGGTCGTGGTGCTCGTGCACACCTTCCTCGCCGAGGACGCCGCCACCGCCAGGGCCGAGGCGTACCGGCCGTTCCTCTCCTATCTGCGGTCCTCCCTCGCCCTGTTCAACCAGGTCACCAACAGCCTCGGCGTCGAGGTCGACCTGGAACGCACCCACCCGGACGACGTCGACTTCCTGCTCGGCCGCGCCTACGAGCGGTACTGCGACGCACGCGCCCTGATCGGGGACGCGGCGAGCGCGGCCCGCACCGTACGGGCCCTCACGGACGCCGGAGCCGACGAGATCGCCTGCTTCGTCGACTTCGGTGTGCCGAAGGACCGGGTGCTCGGCTCCCTGCCGCTGCTGGACCGGCTCCGGCGCACCACCGCGGAGCGGCGGCTGCCGCTGTCCCCCGCCCAGCGGCGGATCTGGGTACAGGAACAGCTCCAGCCCGGCACCCGCATGTACCACGAGCCCAAAGCGATCCGGCTGGACGGCCCCCTCGATCCGGAGGCGGTGCACGGCGCGCTGCACCGGGTCATCGCCCGGCAGCCGGCCCTGCGCACCGTCTTCGGGCAGCAGGACGACGGGACCCCGTACCGCCGGGTGCACGAGCGGCTGACCATCGACCTGCCCGTCACCGACCTGACCGGCGCCACCGAGGAGGAGGCCCTGCGGGCCGCCCTCGACGAGGCCGCGCGTGAGACGTTCGACCTGGCCCGGGGCCCGCTGCTGGCCGCCCGCCTGCTCCGGCTGGGGCCCGGGCGGCATCTGCTGTTCCTCGTCGCCCACCATCTGATCCTCGACTCCGCCTCCACCGCCGTCCTGGCCCGGGAACTGACCGCCCAGCTGCGCTCCTGGCCGCACCCCGCCGATCTGCCGCCGCTCCCGGTGACCGCCACCCCGCCGCCCGACCCGGAACGGCTCGCCGCCGACCTGGCGTTCTGGCGGGCCGAACTCGACGGCGCCCCCGACCTCGCCCTGCCCACCGACCACCCGCGCCCGGCCCGGCGCACCGGCGAGGGCGCCGCGCTCAGCCACGCGCTGGACGGTGCCCTCATGGACCGGCTCGCCCGGTACTGCGCCGAACAGCGCGCCACCGTGTTCATGGCCCTGACCGCCGCCGTCGCGGCCGTGCTCGGCCGGTTCGGCGGCACCACCGATCTCGTCCTGGGCACGGCTGTCGACGCCCGGCCACCGCGGGCCGAGCACGAGATCGGCCTGTTCCTCGACACCGTGGCGCTGCGCGTCGACCTGAGCGGTGACCCCGACTTCGGCACCCTGCTGCGCCGGGTGCGGGACCGCAGCACGGAGGCGTTCGAGCACCGTCAGGTGCCCTTCGACGACCTGGTACGTGCCCTCAACCCGGAGCGCGACCCGGGCCGCAACCCGCTGTTCCAGGTCATGGTCGAGTACGAGCGGCAGGCCGACGCCGCGCTCCTCGACGTACCGAGCGACCGCGCCCCGTTCGATCTGAGCCTCTATCTCACCCACCACCGCGACGGCCTGCGCTTCATGGCCGAGTACGACACCGCGCTCTTCACCGAACGCACCGTGCGCCGGCTGGCCGGCTCCGTGGAACAGCTGCTGCGCCGCCTGCTGGACACCCCGGCCGCGCCGCTGTCGGTCCTCACCGCGCTCACCGACGGCGACCGGGCCGAGCTGGCCGCCGCCCACACCCCCGGGCCGTCCGCCCGGGCCGGGACCGACGACACCCTGCACGCGCTGTTCGCCCGGCAGGCGGCGCGAACCCCGGACGCCGTGGCCCTGCGCACGGCGGCGGACGGAAGCACCGTCAGCTACCGGGAACTGGCCGGCCGCGCCCACGCCCTGGCCCGGACGCTGCGGGCGCGCGGCGCGCGGCGCGGGGAGCGGGTCGGCGTCCTGCTGCCGCGCGGCCCCGCGCTGATCACCGCGCTGCTGGCCGTGCTGCGCAGCGGCGCCGCCTATGTGCCGCTGGACCCGGCGCTGCCCACCGCGCGGCTGGCGCAGCTGCTGGCCGACAGCGACCCGGTGCTGCTGCTCACCAGCGCCGCCGGGCTCGCCGCGCACGACGGCCTGCGGGAGGAGACGGACACCGGGGTGCTGTACGCGCCCGAGCCCGGCGCCCCGGACGCCACCCCGGCTGGCCCGGACGGTCCCGCCGACCTCACCGATCTCACCGACCCCGCGGGCCCGGACGATCCGGCGTACCTCCTCTACACCTCCGGCTCCACCGGCGCGCCCAAGGGGGTGATCGTGCCCCACCGCGGCCCGGCCCAGCTGGTCCGCGGCCTGCTGGCGGCCCACCCGCCACTGCGCACGCTCCAGTGGACCTCGCCCGCCTTCGACGTGCACGTCCAGGAGGTGTTCACCACCCTGGCCGCCGGTGCCGAACTCGTCCTCGTCGACGACGCCGTACGGTACGACCCCGCCGCCGTCGCCGCCGTGGTGCGCGAGCACGCGGTCGGGCGGATGTTCATGCCGTGCACCCCGCTGCGCTACCTGATGGAGACGGAGCCGCGCCTGCCCGCCCTGCGCGAGCTGGTCTCGGCCGGGGAAGCGCTGGAACTCACCCCGGCCTTCCGCCGGTTCCTGGCCGCCCACCCCGACTGTGCGCTGTTCAACCAGTACGGCCCCACCGAGGCGTCGATCGTCGTCACCTCCCACCGGGTCACCGAGGACCGGAGAACCGAGGACCGGCCACCGATCGGCCGGCCGCTGCCCGGGGTGCGCATCCGGCTGCTGGACGGCACGGGAGCCGAGGTCCCGGTCGGCGCGGTCGGGGAGATCGAGATCGGCGGCCCGGCCGTGGCCCTCGGCTACCACCGCAGACCGCGCGAGACCGCCGCCGTGTTCGGCACCGGGGAGAGCGGCGAGCGCACGTACCGCACGGGCGACCTGGCCCGCTGGCGCTCCGACGGCACCCTCGCCTACCTGGGGCGCACCGACGACCAGGTGAAGATCCGCGGCCACCGGGTGGAGCCGGCCGAGGTGCGGGCCGCCCTGATCCGGCTGCCCGGCGTCCGCGAGGCCGCGGTGCTGGCGCGTCCCGACCGGCGCGGGGAGGCCGAACTGGTCGCCTACGTCGTCCCGGCCGGTGCCGACACCGATCTCACCGCGCTCCGCGCCTGGCTCGCCTCCGCGCTCCCCGGCCACCTGGTGCCCCGGCACTGGATGCCGCTGGAGCGGCTGCCGGTCAACGCCTCGGGCAAACTCGACCGCGACCGGCTGCCCGCCCCGGCCCCCGGCAGCGCCGTACCCGGCGACACCACCGGGCCGGGGGACGGGCCCGGCACCCCGCTGGAGAAGTCACTGCACGACCTGTGGTGCGACGAACTCGGCCTGCCCGGGCCGCTCTCCGTCACCCGGTCGTTCTTCCAGCTCGGCGGGCACTCGCTCGGCGCCATCCGGCTGGTGAACCGGATGACCCGGGAAACCGGCCGCCCGCTGGCGATGGCCGACTTCTTCCGGGCGCCCACGATCCGCGCCTGCGCCGCCCACGTCACCGGTGATCCCGCCCCGGTGCCCGGAGCGGTGCCGGAGTCCGCGCCCCGGCCCGCCGGGGAGGTCGCGGACACCGTGCCCGCGCCGTCCGCGCTGCGCCGCCTCACCGGCCGGCACCGCGCCCATCCGCACCCCGGCGTCTTCAACGTCGCCCACCGCGTCGCCCTGACCGGCGACCTCGACGAGCAGGCGCTCACCGGCGCGCTGCGCGCCCTGGTGGCCCGGCATCCGGCGCTGCGCGCCCGGGTCGCCGGCGAGCGGGTGGAGACCCTGGCGGAGACCGAGGTGGAGGTGGTGGAGACCGATCTGGCCGGGCTGTCCGACGCCGACATCGACCGCTGGTGCCAGGAGACCGCCCGGCAGCCCTTCGACCTGGCGCGCGCCCCGCTGTTCCGGTTCCGGCTCGGCCGCCTCGCCCCGGACCGCCGGCTGCTGCTCGTGGTGCTGCACCACGCGGTCTGCGACGGCTGGTCGATGGGCCTGCTGTGGCGCGACCTGTCCGCGCTGTACGCGGGCCGGCCCCTGCCCCGGCCCGCCGCCGGCTACCCGGACTACGCCCGCTGGGCGGACGCGCAGCTGACCGGGGAGCGCCGCGCGGCCCTGGAGCGGTTCTGGCGCACCGAGCTGGCCGGGGCGCCACTGCGCCCCGCGCTGCCCGCCGACCGTCCCCGCCCGCCGGTGCTCTCCGGGCGCGGCGCGCTGCACACCGTCACGCTCACCGGCCCATTGCCCGCCCGGGTCCGGGCCCTCGCCGCCGAGCTGGGCACCACCCCGTACGCGGTGCTGGCCGGGGCGTTCGCGGTCTGGCTGGCCGGGGTGTGCGACCAGCCGGAGGTGGTGCTGGCCGCGTCCAGCGCCAACCGGGCGGCGGTGCGCGAGCACGAGGAGGTGGTCGGGCTGCTCGGCGAGGCAGTGGCGCTGCGGGCCCGGCTGCCGGAGGCCGACTCCTTCGCGGCGCTGGTGACCCGCCTCGGCCCCGCGCTGTTCGCGGCGATGGACCATCAGGCGCTGCCCCTGGCCGAGGTGGTGCGGCTGGTGGCGCCGCAGTACGCGGCCGGGCTGTTCCCGACCGTCCTGTTCACGGTGGTGACGACCGAGCCGCCGGCCCTGGAACTGCCGGGCGTCCGTGCCGAGATCGCCCCGCTGCCGGTCGCCGGCACGGCCCGCACCGAGCTGTACGTGGTGCTGGCCCCGGCCGGGGACGCCCTGACGGTGACGATGGAGTACAGCACGGATCTCTTCGAAGCGGCCACGGTCGCCGGCTGGGGCCGTGACCTCGCCGCCGTGCTGGACCGGCTGACCGCCGAGCCCGGGGCGCCGCTCCCCGCCGCCGGGGACGGAGAAGGGGTCGGGGACCGGGACGGGAGGCAGCGGTAGGGTCGGGCGGCGGCAGCGGACGGCGAGCCGGATGACGAGCGGCGGGCGGGGGACGGTCATGGCACGGGGGAGCGGCAGAGCGGACACCTGGCTGATCGTGCTCGGGCAGAGCAGCCAGGCGCTGGGGATGGGCGGGATAGCCCTGTTCCTGCCGCTCATCCGCGAGGATCTGGGGCTGTCCTTCGCCCAGGCCGGGCAGCTGGCCGCCGCCGCGACCCTGGTGTACGCGCTGATGCAGGTGCCCGCCGGCTGGCTGACGGACCGCTACGCGCCCAGGAAGCTGTTCTGCGTCGGGGTGCTGGGCACCAACGCCATGTCGCTGGCCTTCGCCGTCGTCCATCCGTACGGCTGGCTGCTGGCGGTGCAGGCGGTGTCGGGGCTGTTCCGCTCGCTGATCTTCGCGCCGGGGATGATGCTCATCAGGGAACGGTTCCCGGCCGACCGCAAGGCGACGGCGATGGGCCTGTACGTGGCCGGCGGGTTCGCCTCCAGTGTCCTGCTGAACGTCTTGGGGCCGCTGCTGGTCGGGCCGCTGGGCTGGCGCTGGCTGTTCGTGATCTTCGGCGGCACCGGAGTGCTGTGGGCGCTGCTCTACCACCGGGTGGGCACCGACCCGCACCGCGAGCCGGGCGCGCTCCCCCGGCTCGCCGAGGTGCGGCGGCTGTTCGGGCATCCGGCGCTGTGGCTGATCGGGGTCATCCAGTTCGCGCGGCTGGCCACGGCGCAGGGGCTGGCGTTCTGGCTGCCCAGCTATCTGGTGGCCGAGCACGCCATGTCGCTCGCGGGGGCCGGGGCGATCGCGGCCACCAGCGCGCTGATCACCGCCCCGTCGAATCTGCTCGGCGGCTGGCTCTCCGACCGGCTCGGCCGCCCGCTGCTGGTCATCGCCGTGGCGCTGACGGCGCTGGGCGCCTCGCTGGCCGTACTGCCCCTGGTGGGCGGGGTGCTGCCGCTGCTGGCGGTGATCGGCGTGAACGCGCTGTTCGTGCAGCTGTACTTCGGCCCGCTGTTCGGGGTGGGGCTGCACTATCTCGGTCCTG
>NZ_JBHWJL010000295.1:3166-6400 GCF_042731495.1 Streptomyces sp. NPDC059853 | reverse complement strand
GCGCCCGGGCCGGACGGGCCCGGGGCGCGCCGTGGACGGTGCGCCCCGCGGGCCCGCCGGTGTCCGGATCAGCCGACGCGGACGCGGTGGTAGCGCAGCCCGTGGCTCCGGGAGGCGGCCGCCGCGATCAGGGCGGCCAGCGGACCGAGGAGGCCGCCTCCGCCGAGGAAGGGCGCCAGCGGGAGCACGGCCAGGGCGATGAGCGCGGTGGCGGGCACCATGACGAGGGTTTCCCCGTGAGGGGTGGTTTCGGGGGCGGGGACCTGCGGAATGCTACGGTCACCACGCCGGTCGGACGGGCCCGTTAACGGGAGCACCGAGGCCGGAGGTACACGGTCGGGAGACATCGTTCTCCTTGATTCGTGGGTTCACCAAGTCGAAGGGGAGCCCGGGCTGGTTGGTCGCCTACCGGGCCCCTTCGCGTGCCTGGACGCTACCTGTTCAACCGTACGAGACGCCAGCACTACCAGACGTAATCACCATCATCGCGCCGGAGCGGCGGCGAAAATCGCAGTAATATGCCACTGGCGGTCAAAAACGGGCAGGCTGCGGGACGTTCCGATGAAGAACCTTCGCCGAGCACACACATCCCCACCCGGCTGGCGCCCGCCCCGCCCCATCCGGTAGTGAACCCGGCACCGCCGCCCGCCTCGCGCCCCGTGACCACCGGAAGGGGCACGGGAACCCCGGCCGCCGCTGCCCACGGCGCATGCGGCAAAAGAGTGGTCGGCCGGGGCGGTCTGCGGCGGTTCGTCCCCTCGGCCGCCGGCCGCCCTAGGGTGGCGCGCGTGGTGACGGTCGCGGACGGCGGGGTGCGGGGGCAGGCCCGGCGGCTGCGCCGTGGCGGGCCCTGGCTCGTACTCGGGCTCTGGGCCCTGTCGTTCACCGGCTGCGCGCTCGCCCAGGTGGCGCTCGGCCTGCCGCTCGGGGATCTCGACGTCTACCGGGCCGAGGGATGGGCGGTACGGACCGGGGAGGACCTGTACGACCTGGCCGTGAGCCGGCACGCCCTCCAGGCCACCTATCCGCCGTTCGCCGCGCTGCTGTTCGTCCCGCTCACGCTGCTCGGCGTCGACGCCATGCGAGTGCTGGTGTGCGTCCTCAACTTCGGCCTGGTCATCCTCCTCGCCCAGCTCTCGCTGCGCCTCACCGGCATCCGGCCCGCCGCCCACTGGCGGTGGGCCGCCCCGCTCGCCGTCGCCGCCGTCGCCGTGTGGTGCGAGCCGGTGTGGGCCACCGTCCGCTACGGGCAGATCAATCTGCTGCTCGCCGTGCTGGTGCTGTGGGATCTGACCCGGCCCGCCCACCACCGGTTCGCCGGGGTGGCGACCGGGATCGCCATCGGGATCAAGCTCACCCCCGCGATCTTCGCCGTGCTGTGCACCGTCGCCGGTGTGATCGCCTGCGTCCGGCGCCGGGACAGCGCGCTCCTGCCGCTCGCCGGCCGGGCCTGGGCGGCCTTCGCCGGCACCGTCGCCCTCGGCGCGCTCGTCCTGCCCGCCGAGTCCTGGCGGTACTGGACCGGCCTGGTACTGGCCGAGGACCGGGTGGGGGCGCCCGAGGCGTCGGCCAATCAGTCGCTGCGCGGCGTCCTCGCCCGGCTGCTGCACACCGGTGAACTCCCTGCCTGGTGGCTGCCGCTGGTGGCCGCCGTCTGCTGTGCCGGGCTCGCCGTCGCCGTCGCCGCCCTGCTGGCCGGGCGGCGGGCCTGGGCGGTGGTCGCCTGTGCCGTGACGGCGCTGCTGGTGAGTCCGGTGTCCTGGTCCCACCACTGGGTGTGGGCGGTTCCCGCGGTGCTGCTGCTCGGGGCCGAGGCGCGCGGCCGGGGACGGCGCGCGCGTCCGTGGTGGCTGGCCGCCGCGGGCGCCACGCTGCTGTTCTGCAGTTACGTCAGCTGGCTGCTGCCGCACGACGAGACCCGGCCCGAGCTGGACCTCTCGGCCGGCCAGCAACTGCTCGCCGCCGGCTACCCGCTGGCCGGTCTCGCCCTGCTGGCCGTCGCCGCCGCCGTCGCCGTCAGAGCACCGCGCGGAAGCCCGGCAGCCGGCGCAGCCAGGCGGCCAGCGGGAAGCTCAGCGCGATAGCGGCCGCCGTCACCACCACCCACGCGGTCAGCGGCGCCGGGTCCAGCGGGGAGAGCGCGAACTGGAGGGCCACCACGATCGGCAGGTGGACGATGTACACGGTGAACGCCGACCCGGCCAGCGAGGCCAGCACCGGGCCCTCACCGTTCAGCCGCTCCCGGAACAGCGTCAGCAGGCCCAGGCACAGCGCCGTGCACAGGAACGTCTCGTAGACCGCCCACAGCGCGGCCGGTACGGTCGCCCCGCCCGTGCCGTACCAGAACGCCCCGGTGCCGCCGGCCGCGAACAGCACCACCGCGCCCGCCACGCCGCCCGCGAGCCACAGGTAGCCGGTACGGGCCGGGAGCGCGGTCAGCCAGCCGTGCCGGTGGGCGAGGATGCCGGCCGCGAAGAACGCCGCGTACTGGGCCAGCCGGGCCGGTTCGGTCTGGATGAACTCCGCCACCGGCACCCACGTGTCCAGCGCATACCACAGGCGCAGCACGAAGGTGGCCGCCGCGACGGCGAGGGTGAAGAGGACCAGTGCCCGGTGCCCGGGGACCCGGGGGGTGCGCAGGGCCGCGCGGGGCCGCAGCCGCCGCACCGCGTCGCCGGTCGCGCGGGCCAGCACGTACAGCAGGCAGTAGACCAGCAGGTTCTGGATGAACCACAGGTGTCCGAACTGGAGGTCGGGCCAGATCGGCCCGGCCCAGTCGGCCGGCTGCTCACCCAGCCCCAGGAAGACATCCGCGTAGTACTGCGGGAAGCCCAGCGCCGGCTGGTCGCGGTACACCAGGTAGTAGACGTACAGCAGCACCGGGATGAGCGTGACGGTCCCCGCCAGGAACGGGATGCCGAGCCGGCGCAGCCGCCCCCGGACGAACGCCCAGCTGCCCCGCCGGTCCACCGAGGCGGGGACGAAGCAGGCGGAGACGAAGAAGAACAGGCTCATGAAGAAGGTGCCGTTGAGGGTGGTGAAGGCGGCGAGCGCCCCGCTGCCCGCCTGGTCCTCGACGTACCACCAGTCGGCCGGACCGTACGCCTGCGCCGCGTGGTGGGCGATCACCAGCATGATCAGCGCGATCCGGAGATTGTCCAGATAGGCCGTCGCCCCACCGAGCCCCGCCCGCGCAACCAGCCGCGCCACGCCGGCGCGCGCGGCGACGCGCCG
>NZ_JBHWJL010000295.1:0-3156 GCF_042731495.1 Streptomyces sp. NPDC059853 | reverse complement strand
GTCGATCCGGTGGGCCGGGGCGGGCGTGCGCCCCCGGGGGCTGTACCCCGGGCCCGCGGGGGGGGGGGGGGCGGCCCCCCCGGCGGCCCCCGGGCGGGGGCGGTGGGCGCGGGCCGGGTGAGCGGCCTGGTGGTGTCCATGCAGCCAGGCTAGGAAAGCCGGTGGCTCACCGTAATGATGCGAGCACCCGGGCCGTACTGCGGACTTCCGCACTCAGCCGAGGGTGCAGTCCTCCCGTTCGCCCAGGGCGCCCCTCACCTGCGGTCCCACCGACAGGCAGCTCAGATCGACGGCCTCGGCGAGCGCCCGGTAGCCCGCGTCGTTCGGATGCAGACCGTCACCGGAGGCGTAGGCCGGGTCGAGCCGCACCGGGTCGGCGGCGTCGCGCCACACCACGTCCGCGTCGAGGATGCCGTCGAAGCCGCTCTCGTCGCGGATCCAGGCGTTGAGGGTCTGCCGCATGGCCTCGCCCTCCGCGGTCCACTCGGCGGCGTCGCGGAACGGCGGCAGGGTGGCGCCGATGATGCGCAGCCCGTGCTCGTGCGCGCGGTCGATGATGGTCCGGTAGGCGTCGATGACCTCCTCGGCGGTGGGCGCCTCGTCGGGGAAGTAGGCGGCGCCCAGGATGTCGTTGAGCCCTTCGAGCCAGATGACGTCGCGGACCCCGGGCTGGGTGAGCACGTCCTGGTCGAAGCGGCCGAGCGCGCCGACGCTGCCGTACTCGGTGTCGTTGATGACCTGGTTGGCGCCGATGCCGGTGTTCAGGACGCCGACCTCGCCGCCGAGCCGGCGGGCCAGCACGCTCGGGTAGGAGCGGGCGGCGTCCAGGGTGGAGCCGACGCCGTCGGTGAGCGAGTCGCCGAAGGCGACCACCGAGCCGGGGTCGCCGTCGGTGGCCACCTCCAGGGCGCTGACGAAGAAGAACGAGGTGGTGGTGGCCGGGAACTGCGCCGCCGTCACCTTCTTCCGGTGGTCGCCGGGTTCCGACAGATGGACGGTGCGGTTGGCGAGCCGGTGCCAGGTGGTGGGGCCGGTCGGCCCGGCCACGTAGAGGCTGGCGATCACGTCCGTGTCCGGGCGCACCGTGAAGGCGACCGGGTCGCTGGTGACCTCCTCGCCCGCCGGGATGGTGACCGAGGCGGCGCCGCCGAAGGTGACGTCGGTGCTGCTGCCGGGCGCGATCCCGCCGGTGCCGCGCGGCCGGGCCACCGACAGGGCGTCCACGGTGAGCGGCCCGCTGCCGTACACGTTGGACAGCCGGACCCGGATCTGCTCCCCGCCCGTGCTGGCCCGCAGCGGCTGGCGGATCGTCCGGTTCTCGAAGCCCTCGGCGGAGATCCCGGCGGCGAACGGCACGGTGGGCGCGGCGGACCAGGTGCCGGTCCAGGCGGCGGCCGCGGGCTGGGGCCGGTCGTCTGCGGTGTGCGCGGTGGCGGCCGTCGGCGCCAGCAGGGCGGCCAGGGCGAGGGCGAGTGGTGCGGCGCTGCGGATGCTCATGGACGGACTCCGGAGGTCGAGGGGGACGGGGGAGTGCAGTCCCTGCGCTCCCCGGCGGTCGGTGCGGAGCCGGCCCCGGGCCCGACGGACAGGCAGCCGAGGTCGATGGCTCCGGCCAGCGCGGCGTACCCGGCGTCGTTCGGGTGCAGCCGGTCGCCGGTGTCGTAGGCGGGGTGGAGCGCGGACGGGTCGGCGGGGTCGCGCCACAGCCGGTCGAGGTCGATGACCCCGTCGAAGCCGCTCTCCTCCCGGATCCAGGTGTTGAGGGTCTGCCGCATCTCCTCGCGCTCCTCGGTGAACTCCGGCACCCCGCGGAACGGGCCGAGCGTCCCGCCGATGATCCGCAGCCCCCGGGCGTGCGCGCGGTCGGTCAGCTCCTGGTAGGCGGCGATGACCTCGTCGGCGGTGGGCGCGTCGTCGGGGAAGTAGTGGGCGCCGAGGATGTCGTTGATGCCCTGGATGAACAGCACGTCGCGGACCCCGGGCTGGCCCAGCACGTCGCGGTCGAACCGGCCGAGCGCGCCGACGCTGCCGTGCACGGTGTCGTTGATGACCTGGTTGGCGCCGATGCCGGCGTTCAGCACGCCCACCTCGCCGCCGAGCCGCCGGGCCAGCACGCTCGGATAGGAGCGGGCCGCGTCCCGGGTGGAGCCCACCCCGTCCGTGTGCGAGGCGCCGATCGCCACCACCGTGCCCGGGTCGCCGTCGGTGGCGACCTCAAGACCCGTGACGAAGAAGAACGAATTCAAGGTGGTGGGGAAGGCGGTGGCGGTCGTGTCCTCGCGGCGGTCGCCGGAGCCGGGGGCCGAGACGTACACCGTGCGGTTGGCGAGCCGGTGCCAGGTGGTGGGCCCGGTCGGCTCGCCCACATGGAGACTCGCGATCACATCGGTGTCCGGGCGCACCCGGAACGCCACCGGGTCGCTGAGCACCTCGGCGCCCGCCGGAACGGTGACCGAGGCGGCGCCGCCGAAGGTGACACCGGTGCTGCTGCCCGGCCGGATGCCGCCCCGCCCCCGGGGGAGCGCCACCGACAGCGCCTCGACGGTGAGCGGCCCGCTGCCGTACACGTTGGACAGCCGCAGCCGGATCCACTCGCCGCCGCGCGTCGCCCGCAGCGGCTGCCGGATCGTCTGGTCCGCGAACCCCTCGGCGGAGGGTCCGCTGCTGTGCGGCAGGGTGGGCGCCGTCGCCCAGCTGCCCGTCCACGATCCGCCGGGGCCCGGTGGCGGGCCGCCGGCCCGTGCCGTGCCCGTCGTGAGCGGGGCCAGCAGCGCGGCGAGCAGCACGCCGGTCAGCGCCGCGGCCCGTAACCGGCGCGCTCCGCCGCCGCGCCGGGCGCGTATCCGGCCGGGGGGACGGGGGCGACGGGCCCGGGAGGCACGGGGGATGCGGGTCATGTGGCGGTCTCCATTTCCCGGCGCCGCACCGGGCGGCTGCCGATGAGGTGGGCGGCGCGCAGCCCGACCACGATGGCCGGTGCGCAGGTGTGGCCCCGGATGATGTGCGGGATGACCGAGGCGTCCGCGATCCGCAGCCCTTCCACCCCGCGCACCCGCAGCTCCGGGTCGACGACCGAGGCCGGGTCGCGGCCCATCCGGCGCTGCGGCACCGCGAGGACCCGCCGCGTCGACCGAGGCGCGGCCACGGCGCGCGGCA
>NZ_JBHWJL010000294.1:0-6401 GCF_042731495.1 Streptomyces sp. NPDC059853 | reverse complement strand
CCCCAGCCCCAACCCCCATCCCAACCGAAAGAGGCTCCCATGAGCGATGACGCCACCGCCTTCGTCCGGATCGAGCAGCGGCTGACCGAGGACCACCGGATCTCGTTCGGCGCCCTGGGCCTGCTCAGCTACCTGCTCAGCGTCCCGCCGGACGAGCGGGTCAGCATCGAGTCGCTGGCCCCGCTGCGGGTCGAGGGGCAGACCAGGATCGCCCGCTACCTGCGCGAGCTGGAGGAACACGGCTATCTGAAGCGCGTGGTGCGCAAGCAGCCGGACGGGCGGTTCTGGACGGCGTACGAGCTGTTCGGGCCCTCCGGGCGCCGGTACCGGCCCGCCTGAACCGCGCCCGGCGAACCCGGCACCTCTGTCATGTCCTCGACGGGATTCGCACGGGCAGGCCCTGGGGAACCTTCAGCAATGGGAGAACTGCTCACCGTTGGTGTCGAGGAAGAGTTCCTGTTGGCCGACCCCGTCAGCGGGGTGGCGATGCCGGTCTCCGAGGACGTGATCGCGGCCGATGCCCCGGCCGCCGGGCCGGCCGGGCGGCTGAAGCCGGAGACCTCCCTGGCCGTGGTCGAGACGGCCTCGGAACCGCACCGTGAACTGTCCCGGCTGGCGGATGACCTGCGGTCCCTGCGGTCCGCCGCGGCCACCGCCGCCGAGGCCGTGGGGTGCGCCGTACTGCCGTGCGCCACCGAGCCGCTGCCCGCCCCGCCCTCGCCGCCGACCGGCGGCGAACGGTACCGGCGGATCTACGAGAAGTACGGCGCCCGGACCTTCGGCCACATGACCTGCGGCATGCACATCCACATCGGGATGCCGGACCGGGAGCGGGCGGTCGCGGTGAGCAATCACCTGCGGCCCTGGTTACCGGCGCTCCAGGCCCTCGCCGCCAACTCCCCGTACGCCCTGGGCGAGGACACCGGCTGGGCCAGCTTCCGTTCCGTGTGGTGGGGCTACATGCCGGTGGCCGGTCCCGCGCCGCTGTTCCCCTCGGCCGCCGCCTACGACGCGACGCTCGACCAACTCGTCGCCTCCGGCGTCATCCTGGACCGGAAGATGGCGTACTGGTTCGCCCGCCCCTCCGAGTTCGTGCCCACCCTCGAAGTCCGGGTCACCGACGTCTGCCCCACCGCCGGCACCGCCGTCCTGCTCGCCGCGCTGACCCGCGCCCTGGTGGCCACCTGCCAGGAGGAGCTGGACGCCGGCGCGCCGCCCCCGGCCGTCCCCGGCCCGCTGCTGGCCGCCGCGCACTGGCAGGCCGCGCGGTACGGGATGGAGGGGGACGCTGTGGACGTGTTCACCGGCCACCCGGTGCCGGCCTGGACCTGGGTGGAGAAGCTGGTCAAGCACGTCACCCCGGCGCTGTCCGACGCCGGTGACCTCGCGTACGTCACCAGCGGGCTCACCGAGCTGCGGGCGAACGGGTCGTGGGCCGCCCGCCAGCGCGGAATCGTTTCCGCGGGCGGCGGCCCCGCCGACGTCGCCGCCTACCTCGCCTCGGCGCTCCTGACGTAGCCCGCCGCGCCCGCCGCGCGCGCCACGCTCCGCACACCCCGCGCACACGGCGCGCGCGTCCGTCCGGGGGAGGCCCGCGCCTCCCACCGGACGGCGACCGTCCGTGTGAGCCTCGTTACGTTTCGCCCGTGTTTCGTGTGGGCTTTTCCAGGCCGGGCAGGGCTTCCCGCTGGATGAGCCCGGTGTCTCAGGATGTGGCATCGGATGGGCGGATTTCGCCTGCTCGGTAGACTTCAGCAGACCGTGGTCCCCGCTCGGATCACGGCGTGAGAGATACGAGGAGCGAGCACACGTGGGCCTTGTCGTGCAGAAGTACGGCGGCTCCTCCGTTGCCGATGCCCAGGGCATCAAGCGCGTCGCCAAGCGAGTCGTCGAAGCCAAGAAGAACGGCCACCAGGTGGTCGTCGTGGTTTCCGCGATGGGCGACACGACGGACGAGCTGATCGATCTCGCGGGTGAGGTGTCCCCCGTCCCGTCCGGGCGCGAGATGGACATGCTGCTGACCGCCGGAGAGCGCATCTCCATGGCCTTGCTGGCCATGGCGATCAAAGCGCTCGGGCACGAGGCGCAGTCCTTCACCGGCAGCCAGGCGGGTGTCATCACCGACTCCGTTCACAACAAGGCCCGCATCATCGATGTGACCCCGGGCCGTATCCGTTCCTCCGTCGACGACGGCAACATCGCCATCGTCGCCGGGTTCCAGGGTGTCTCCCAGGACAAGAAGGACATCACCACGCTGGGCCGCGGTGGCTCCGACACGACGGCGGTCGCCCTGGCCGCCGCGCTGGACGCCGAGGTGTGCGAGATCTACACGGACGTCGACGGGGTGTTCACCGCCGACCCGCGCGTGGTCTCCAAGGCCCGCAAGATCGACTGGATCTCCTTCGAGGACATGCTGGAGCTGGCCAGCTCCGGTTCGAAGGTGCTGCTGCACCGCTGTGTGGAGTACGCGCGCCGCTACAACATCCCGATTCACGTACGGTCGTCCTTCTCCGGTCTCAAGGGCACCTGGGTCAGCAGTGAGCCGCCGCAGGCGCAGTCCGCACAACGGGAAGGACAAGGGGAGATGGAGCAGGCGATCATCTCGGGGGTGGCGCACGACACGTCCGAGGCCAAGGTCACCGTCGTCGGGGTGCCCGACAAGCCGGGCGAGGCGGCGAAGATCTTCCGCGCGCTGGCCGACGCGGAACTGAACCTCGACATGGTGGTGCAGAACGTCTCGGCCGCCTCCACCGGACTGACCGACATCTCCTTCACCCTGCCCAAGGACGAAGGACGGTCGGCCATCAACGCGCTGGAGAAGCGGCGTCCGGACATCGGGTTCGACGCCCTGCGCTACGACGACCAGATCGCGAAGATCTCGCTCGTCGGCGCCGGCATGAAGACCAACCCCGGTGTCACGGCGCACTTCTTCGAGGCGCTGTCCAACGCGGGCGTGAACATCGAGCTGATCTCGACGTCCGAGATCCGCATCTCCGTCGTCACCCGCGAAGACGATGTGAACGCGGCGGTCAGGGCGGTGCACACCGCGTTCGGTCTGGACAGCGAGTCGGACGAGGCCGTCGTGTACGGCGGTACGGGGCGCTGAGCCGCCGCCGTACCGGCACCGGGCCCGGGGGCAACACGTTACCTTTTGAACGAGATTGGCGGGATGTGAAGCTCCCGTGACCAATTCGTAGGTCCGGATCGCTTGATCCGGACCAATCCCCCGGGGGACGATTTCAACTCCCCGCACCCACTCACGGACCATGTGCGGTGCGGGGAGCGTCTTCCACACCCTCTCGCGAGGGCCACAGGCGCAGCACCACTCGGACATTTCAGGGTAGGCGGTAGGTGTGAGCCGATGTGACTCATTCAGAAACCGACCCGCGCCGTACAACCTTCGCGGGGGAGAGAGTGTCCAACTGGCGTGGCAGAGGTCCTGGAATTCACCGCGACAGCACCTCCGCATCTCCCGCGCCCGAGGGGTTCGGACGGTGCCGGGGGCATGCCCGTGATCGCCCCGCTGCCGGCCCCGGGGTCCGTCCCGGGCCCCGCCTCCGGGTCCGCCTCCCAGCCCGCCCCGCCGCACGCCACCGGCCCCGCCGGCCCGTCCGCCGCACCGGCTGCGCCCCTCCACGCGCCGTCGCCGTCCCACGACGCGGACAGCGCCATGGCTGAGGGGACCACCACCGACCACCTGACCGAGACCTACCGGGCCCACTACCGCTCGCTGCTCGGTCTCGCGGCGCTGCTGCTCGACGACATCGCCTCCTGCGAGGACGTCGTCCAGGAGGCGTTCATCCGCGTGCACTCGGCGCGCGGCCGGGTCCGCGACCCCGAGAAGACCCTCGCGTACCTGCGGCAGACCGTCGTCAACCTCTCCCGCTCCACCCTGCGCCGCCGCATCCTCGGCCTCAAGCTGCTCTCCAAGCCGATGCCGAACATGGCCAGCGCCGAGGAAGGCGCCTACGAGCAACTGGAGCGCGCCGAACTGATCCAGGCCATGCGCGGACTCCAGCGCCGCCAGCGCGAGGTGCTGGTGCTGCGCTACTTCGCGGACATGACCGAGGCCGAGGTCGCCAGCACGCTGGGGATCTCGGCGGGCTCGGTGAAGGCGTACGGCTCGCGCGGCATCGCCGCGCTGCGGGTCGCCATGGAGGCCGCCCGATGAGCGACCGCGATCCGCACGCGGGGGACGACCGGGAACGCGAGCCGTCCGGCGCCGGGGAACCGGCCCCCGCGCCGGACGGCTGCCCCGATCTGCCGCCCCTCCCCGAGGGCATCGACATCCCCGACAGCCCGGGACCGCTGTCCGACGAGGAGAACCTGCGCCGTCTCCTGCACGACGCGGTGGGCACCCTCCCCGTCCCCGACGTTCCCCTCGACGCGCTGCGCGACGGCATCGCCGCCCGGCGCCGCCGCCGGCGCCAGCTGCTGCTGAGCACCGTCGCCGCCGTCGGCGTCCTGGCCATCGGCGCCCCCGCCGTCCTGGAAGCCGCCGGCAACGGCGCCCGGCGCGGCAACGACCAGGCCACCGGCCTCGCCGGCGAGACCGCCGCCGAGGGCGGCCCGGCCCCCTCCAGCGGCGTGGACGGCGGCCCCGAGGCGTACGACGGCCTCGGCGAACCCCCGCTGGGCGACCCCGCGTACGGCACCGACGACGGCGCCGCCCACCAGCCGGACGGCACGGGCGGCGGCGCCGCCGAGACCGGCACCCCCTACGACGGGCGGCTCACCGGCGCCGACTCCCCGCACTGCACCGCCGGACAGCTCGGCGCCGCCGGCGCCGTCACCGAGGAACCGGACGCGCTGGGCAAGGTGTACGGCACCATCCGCGTCGCCAACGTCTCCCAGACGCCCTGCCGGGTCACCGGCGACACCGACGACCTGTCCGTCCTCCCCGCGGCGAGCGGCGCGGGCGGCTCCGGCGAGGTGCAGATCGTCCCGCGCACCGAGGACGACCGGGCCATCCGGCTGCCCGGCCCCGACGAGGAGCCGGGCGAACTGGTGCTGCCGCCGGGCGAGGCGTACGAGGTGCGGTTCGCGTGGGTGCCCGGCGCCGGGGCGTCGGGGGCCTCCTGCGCCGTGCAACCGGAGCCGGACGGACTCAGCCCGGACGCGGGCCGCGGCGCCGAGCCGCTGCCCGACGAACTGGAGGGCGGCGCGGGCGGCGCGGGCGGCGGCGACGGCTCGGGCCCCGGCGACGGGGACGCGGGCGGCGGCGAGCAGCCGGGCGGCCCCGGCACACCGGGCGACAGCGAGCCGGGCGGCGGCGACAGCGGCCCCGGCCCGACGAACGGCGCGGGCAACGGCGCCCCGGGCAGCGGCGGCTCCGACAGCGCGGGCGGCGGCTCGGGACCGGGCGGCGCGAGCAGCGGGCCCGGCGGCGGATCCGGCACCGGCCCCGACGAGCGCACCGTCGTGCTGCGCTACACCCCGCCGGCCGGCACCCCCGCCGTCGACATCCACCTCGAAGGCACCTGCCACGGCACCGTCTACCGCACCGGCGTCCTGCCGTCCCCCGGCACTTCGAGCACCCCGGCGCCCTGACCGCCCCGGCCCACCCCGTACCGTGGGCACGTGTACCGGTTTCTGCTGACTCCCCGCTGGTGGGGGATCAACGTCTTCGTGGTGCTGTCCGTGCCGTTCTGCCTCTTCATGGGGTTCTGGCAGCTCGACCGCTTCGAGGACCGGGTCGACAGCCACCGCGAGCGCGAGAAGCAGGCCGAGGCGGCGGAGATCGCCGAGCCGCGCCCGCTGCGCGAGCTGCTGCCCGTCACCACCGCGACGGTGGGGGAGCAGGCCACCGTCACCGGTACGTTCGACCCCGAGCAGGAACTGCTCGTCCCCGAGCGGATGCTGGACGGGGAACGCGGCTACTACGTCCTCACCCCGCTGCTGCCCGACGACGGCGGCGACGCGCTGCCCGTCGTCCGCGGCTGGCTGGCCGGTGACCCCGACCCCGCCGCCGTTCCCCCGGCACCCACCGGTGAGGTGACGGTCACCGGCGCGCTCCAGGGCGCCGAGTCCCCGCGCGACGTCAGCCCGCCGACCGGGCTGCCGCCCGGGCAGCTCGGCGTGATCGGCTCCGCCTCGCTCATCAACGTGCTGCCGTACCCGGTGGAGAACGCCTGGGTGACGGTGCGCGAGCCCGCCGAGCCGCTGCGGGCCGTGCCGCCGGCCGCCGCCACCAACACCGGTCTCGACATCAAGGCGTTCCAGAACCTGGGCTACACCGCCGAGTGGTTCGCCTTCATCGCCTTCGCGCTGTTCATGTGGTACCGCTTCTTCCGCCGCGAGCTGGAGGCCCCGCGCGTTGCCGCGCGGGGGCGCGACGAGCCCCGGGCGCCCCCCCCCCGACCCGCCGCGGGCGGGGCCCCCCCGACCGAAGATTTCGCAGG
>NZ_JBHWJL010000293.1:0-6495 GCF_042731495.1 Streptomyces sp. NPDC059853 | reverse complement strand
GTGTCGATGACCGCGCCGAACCGCGCGTCGCCGAGTTCGCCGAGGACCGCCTCGGCGAATGCCGTCTCCTCCGCGGTGGTGCGGTAGTTGGAGGTGTTGGTGTAGATCCCGTCCCCGGCCTCGACCCCGGCGTCGCGCAGCCGCTGGGCGATCGCCGACGGGCTGTGCCAGGCGGAGTGCCCGGCGTCGAAGTAGACGCGGGCCTGCGGGTTGGCGGCGCGGATGATGCCCGCCGCCTCGCCGAGCGCCGCGTACCGGGCGCGGAGCTGCGCGTCGTCGAGGCAGTCGGTCAGGGCGATGGCGTCCGGTTCCAGGATCACCACCGCCGGGCCGCTGCCCAGGCCCTCCGCGAAGCCGTGGGTCCAGCTCAGATAGCTGGGGAAGTCCGGCGCCCCGCCGGCCGAGGCGCCGCCGCAGTCCCGGTCGGGCAGCACGTACGGCACCAGCACCGGCACCTCGCCCGCCGCCTCGGCGGCCCCGGTGACGGCGGCGACGTCCTCGGTCACCGACGCCGGCCGGTAGGTGGCGAACCAGATCGCCTGCGGCTGGGCGGCGATCCGCGTCTCGATCAGCTCCCGGCGCGGATCGCCCGGATTGGCGGCGACCCACTCGTGCACGGCGCCGGGGTAGTTGTGGAAGACGGTGTCCTGGGGCAGGTCCGCGGCCGTGCCGCGCTCCTCCTGCGGCGAGGGCGTGGCGCCCTGGGCGGGGGCGAGCAGACCGAGCGAGAGCAGTCCGCCCAGGGCCGCCGCGGCGGTGGCGAACAGCAGGCGGGGGCGGGGGGACCGGATGCGGGAGCGCGCGTGCGGGAAGTGTGGGGTGCGCACGTGATCGTTCCTCTCGGGATGTGGGGGGACGGGTGTTCACTGCGGGGGAGCAGCACACATGGGAGCGCTCCCACCGGACCCTTGAAGCTAGCGGCTGACGCGCGTCCCGTAAACCGGTCCCGCACGCCGTCTGCGCCGTCCGGGTGGCGGGCCGGGCGGGGCGGGCTGGGCAGGCCGGGCGGCACCGGGCCGCGGCCGATCATGAGGCTTCCGGAGTGCCGAGACCTGGGGAGTGACGCATCGTGACCACCGCCACGCGGCGCGCAGCACAGGGGCGGGCGGTGGCGCCGCTCCTCGTCCTGCTGCTGCTCGCCGCCTGTTCGCACAGCTCGCGGGAGACCTCGCGGGTCGCCGAGGAGAGCACCGCGCCCGCCAGCCCGGCGCCGTCGCCCTCCATCGATCCGGCGGAGTTCGTGGACGAGATCGACAATCCGTATCTGCCGCTGGCCCCCGGCGCCGGGCACCACTTCGCCGGGATCTGCCCCGGGGGAGCGGCCTCGATGGGGACCGAGGTGACGCAGGAGCGGGAGGAGATCATGGGCGTGGCCACCCTGGTGGTGCGCGAGCGGCGGACGTGCGAGGGCGAGCCGGCCACCGAGGTGCGGCAGTTCTACGCCCAGGACGCGGGCGGCAACGTCTGGTACTTCGGCCGCGACGCGGGCGGCGCGGACGGCAGCTGGCGGGCCGGCACCGACGGTGCCCAGCCGGGGGTGGTGATGCTGGCCGAGCCGATGGTGGGGGAGATCTACCAGGAGGAGTTCGTGCCCGGCGTCGCGGAGGACGAGGCGCAGGTGATCAGCATCAGCGAGGACGTCACGATCAGCCTGGGCCGGTTCAGCGAGGTGCTGAAGATCCGGGAGTCCAGCCGGCTGGACCCCGGGGTGGTGACCGAGAAGTACTACGCGAAGGAACTGGGGCTGATCCGCTCCCAGCGGGTGCAGGGCGGCGACAACAACCTGGAGCTGGCGGAGATCACCGGCGTCGACTGAAGGCCGCGCCCCCGGGACCGGGGCCGGGGATCAGCGCGGCTGCCCGATGACGTGACGGATGGCCGGGGCGACGTGTGCGGTGACGTGGGTGGGCCGGTACGCCGCCTCGCGCCACGCCCGTCCGCCGGACACCCAGACGCTGCGGGCCCCGATGGCCAGCGCCCCGCGCACATCGGCGTGCGGCGAGTCACCGACGACCCAGGCGCCCGGCAGCGCGGCGCCGGTGGCGTCCGCCGCCGCGCGGAAGATCTCCGGCGCGGGCTTCGTGCAGCCGAGCGCCTCGGAGATCACCCAGCCGTGGACGAGGCGGTCGAGACCGGTCCGGCGGATCTTCCGTTCCTGCTGGGCGACCGTGCCGTTGGTGACGATCGCGCAGGTCCACCCGGCGGCGACGGCCTCGCCCAGCGCGTCGCGGACCGCCGCCGCCAGCACCACGCGGTCGGCGCCGCCCAGGTCGAGGAAGGCGAGGACGGCGCTCGCCGGAACGGCATCCCCGTAGCGGCCGGCCAGGGCCGCGGCGATGTCGTCCCGGAGCCCGTAGCCGCCGGCGTCCAGCCGCATCAGCCAGGCCAGGTCGTCGGCGGGCAGCGCGTGCTCGGCGAGGAAGGCGGCAGCCGCCGCGCGGAAGGCGGTGTCCCGGTCGATCAGGGTGTTGTCGAGGTCGAGCAGCAGGAGCGGCATGTCCGGTAGTGGACCACGCGCCGTCGTCGCGGCGGCAGTGGGCCCGGCCGCCACCGGCGCGGGCCGGTCACCGTTCGGGGCCCGTGCTGTCGCGCTCGGTGGCGGCGTGCAGCCGGGCCGCCTTCAGGGCCAGGTGGAGCAGCAGCCGGTGCTCGCCGTCGGCCAGGTCGAGGCCCGTGAGGTGCTCCACCCGGGTGAGACGGTAGTAGAGCGTCTGCCGGTGGATGCCGAGCGCGGTCGCGGTGCGGGCGGGGGAGCCCGCCTGGTCCAGATAGGTCTCGGCGGTCCTGGCCAGCTCCCGGTGGGCCGGGTCGAGCAGCGGGCCCGCCGAGGGGTCGGGGGCGGCCGGCGGGAGGGAGGTGAGCAGCCGGTAGGCGCCGATGGCGGACCAGTGGGCGACCGGGCCGAGCGCCGGTTCCGCGCGGGCGGCGCGCGCCGCGCCGAACGCTTCGCGCCACGCGTCCGGCAGTTCGGCGATCGCGCCGCGCGGGGCGCCGATGCCCGCCGCCACCGCCGGGCCGGACAGCCGCTCGGCCACCGCCCGGGCGGACGCCGGCCGGACCAGCGCCGCCAGCGACCCCTCCAGCGGGCACACGGCCAGCGCCCCGGGCAGCCCGGGGGCGCCCTCGTCCCACGGCAGCGCCACCACCATGGTCAGCGGTCCGCCGACCGCCGGGCCGAGCGCCTGGGCCAGTTCGCCGGCCGCGGCCTGCCGCTGCGGGCTGGTCAGCAGGGTGTGCAGCAGCGCCCCGAGCCGGCCGCCGAGCCCGGCGGCGCGGGCCAGCAGCGCGCCGATGCGTTCCGCCGTTGCCTGGGCGTCGGCGAGCCGGGGATCGGTCAGCTCCAGCGCGCCCTCGTCGACCAGCCAGATGTAGCCGTAGACCACCCCGTGGTGGCGGGCGGGCAGACAGATCCGCCCGGTGTGTACCCCGGCGGCCGGGTCGGGCGGGATCCGGACCGGGCCGCGCGCCCGGGCGATGCCGAACCGCTCGAACCACGCCCGGACCTCCGCCGAGGAGCGCCGGTGCAGGATCGAGCGGGTGCGCACCGGGTCCATCACCCGGTCGTCCGCGCTGTCGTGGGCGCCGAAGGCGATCAGCGCGAAGTCGCGGCCCTCCAGCGTCGCCGGGGTGCCGAGCCGGGCCGACACCTCGTCGATCAGCTCCTGGTAATCGGGTTCCACCCGGTCTCCGTCCCTCTCCCGCCGCCCCCGCGTCGCGGCCCGCCGCGCTGGCCCGCACCATTCTCATACAGATGTCTGACGCCGGTACCCCGGCCGACAGACATCTGTTGATAGGCCCGATGGCCGGGCACTGCCTAGGTTGCGGAGAGCCGAGTTTCTTCTGGTGTCCGAAAGGTGAGGTGCCCGTGCTGGGACCCGTGCTTCTCGCGGCGGCGCGCAGCGACGCCATCCGGCGGGCCGTCTCCGCCGCCCCGCTGACCCGCCCCGTCGTGGACCGTTTCGTCGCCGGGGAGCGGCTGGACCAGTCGCTCGCCGCGGTGCGGGAGCTGACCGGAGCCGGCCTCGCGGTCACCCTGGACCATCTGGGGGAGGACGTCACCGACAAGGGCCAGGTGGCGCGGGCCCGCGACGCCTATCTGGCGCTGCTGGAGGGGCTGCGCGCCGAGGGCCTGGGGCAGCGGGCCGAACTGTCGCTGAAGCTGTCCGCGTTCGGGCTGCGGCTGCCGGGCGGCGGTGAGGAGTTCGCGCTGCGCTCGGTGGAGCCGGTGCTGGCCGCGGCCGAGGAGGCCGGGACGATGGTCACCCTCGACATGGAGGACCACACCGCGGTCGACGGCACCCTCGCCGTGCTGGCGGCACTGCGCGGCCGGTTCCCGCGCACCGGGGTCGCGGTGCAGTCGTATCTCTTCCGCACCGAGGACGACTGCCGCGCGCTGGCCGCCGCGGGCTGCCGGGTGCGGCTGGTCAAGGGCGCCTACCGGGAGCCGGCCTCGGTGGCGTACCAGGACAAGCGGCAGGTGGACCTCGCCTATGTGCGCGCGCTGCGCGTCCTGTTCGCCGGCGGCGCGCATCCGATGATCGCCACCCACGACCCGCGGCTGATCGCCATCGCCGAGGAGCTGGCGCGGCGGGCGGGCCGTGACGAGGACGGCTACGAGTTCCAGATGCTGTACGGCATCCGTACCGAGGAGCAGCTGCGGCTGGCCCGCGCGGGCCACACGATGCGGGTGTACGTCCCGTACGGCACCGACTGGTACGGATACTTCATGCGCCGGCTCGCCGAGCGGCCGGCCAACCTCGGCTTCTTCGCCCGTTCCCTGCTGACCCGGGGCTGACCGCCCCCTCACCCCGAAGGAGTACACGGCCATGGACGCTGTGACCCAGGTGCCGCCGCCGGTGAACGAGCCGGTCCACACCTACGCGCCCGGTTCGGCGGAGCGCACCCGGCTGGAGCGCAAGCTCAAGGAGCTGGCGGACCACCCGATCGAGCTGCCGATGACCATCAACGGGGTCAAGCGGATGGGCGGGGGCGAGCGCTTCGACGTGGTGCAGCCGCACAAGCACAGCGCGCGGCTCGGCACGTACGCCAACGCCACCCGTGACGACGCCCGCGACGCGATCGACGCCGCGCTGGCGGCGGCGCCCGCCTGGCGGGAGCTGCCGTTCGACGAGCGGGCGGCCGTCTTCCTCAAGGCCGCCGAGCTGCTGTCGGGACCGTGGCGGGAGACGATCGCCGCCTCCACCATGCTGGGCCAGTCCAAGACGGTGCAGCAGGCGGAGATCGACGCGCCGTGCGAGCTGATCGACTTCTGGCGGTTCAATGTGCACTTCGCCCGGGAGATCCTGGCGGAGCAGCCGCTGGTGCAGCCCAAGGGCGTGTGGAACCGGCTGGACTTCCGCCCGCTGGAGGGCTTCGTCTACGCCATCACCCCGTTCAACTTCACCGCGATCGCCGGCAATCTGCCCACCGCTCCGGCGCTGATGGGCAACGTGGTGGTGTGGAAGCCGTCGCCGACCCAGACCCACGCGGCGGTGCTGCTGATGGAACTGCTGGAGGAGGCGGGGCTGCCGCCGGGCGTCATCAACCTGGTGACCGGGGACGGCAAGGAGGTCTCCGAGGTGGCGCTGCCGCACCCGGATCTGGCGGGGGTGCACTTCACCGGTTCCACCGCCACCTTCCAGTACCTGTGGCGGGAGATCGGCACGCACATCGAGCGGTACAAGGGGTATCCGCGGATCGTCGGCGAGACCGGCGGCAAGGACTTCATCGTCGCGCACCCCAGCGCCGATCCGGCGGCGCTGAAGACGGCGATCACCCGGGGCGCCTTCGAGTACCAGGGGCAGAAGTGCTCGGCGGCCTCCCGCGCGTACATCCCGCGTTCGCTGTGGGAGGGCGGGCTGCGGGAGGAGCTGGTGGCCGAGACGGAGGGGCTGTCGATGGGCGACCCCACCGATCTGTCGCACTTCATGGCGGCCGTCATCGACGCGCGGGCGTTCGCCAAGAACAAGGCGGCGATCGAGCGCGCGAAGGCCGACCCCAGCTGCGAGATCCTGGCGGGCGGCACCTGCGACGACTCGGTCGGCTGGTTCGTGCGGCCCACCGTGCTGACCTGTTCCGACCCGGAGAACGAGGTCTTCACGACCGAGTACTTCGGCCCGATCGTCGCGGTGCACGTCTACGAGGACGACGCCTTCGACGCGATGCTGGAGCAGATGGAGTCGGTGGCCCCGTACGCGCTGACCGGCGCGCTGCTGGCGCGGGACCGGGCGGTGGCCGCGGCGGCGAGCGAGAAGCTGCGGTTCGCGGCGGGCAACTTCTATCTGAACGACCGGCCCACCGGGTCGATCGTGGGGCAGCAGCCGTTCGGCGGCGCCCGGGCCTCGGGCACCAACGACAAGGCCGGTTCCAAGTTCAACCTGCTGCGCTGGACCTCGCCGCGCTCCATCAAGGAGACCCAGGTGCCGGCGACCGACTATCGCTATCCGCACATGGGCTGATCAAAGACGGTCGGGAACGGCCCCGGTGGTGCACGGA
>NZ_JBHWJL010000292.1:0-6545 GCF_042731495.1 Streptomyces sp. NPDC059853 | reverse complement strand
GCGTCACCTTCCAGACCATGCTGCGCAACCCGCTCGCCAGCCCCGACATCATCGGCATCAGCTCCGGCGCCGGAGCCGCCGCGGCCTTCGCCATCGTCGTGCTCGGCCTGAGCGAGGTGGGTGTCTCCGTCTTCGCCATCACCGGCGGCCTCGTGGTCGCCCTGGCCGTCTACACCCTGTCCTTCAAGGACGGGGTGGCCGGATCCCGGCTCATCCTCATCGGCATCGGGATCGCCGCGATGCTGGAGAGCATGACCGCCTACATCCTCTCGCAGGCGGGGGAGTGGGACCTCCAGGAGGCCATGCGCTGGCTCACCGGCAGCCTCAACGGCGCCAGCTGGACGGAGGTGACGCCGGTCCTGATCGCACTGGCCGTGCTCGGCCCGGTCCTGCTGGGACACGCCCGCGACCTGGACAATCTGCAACTCGGCGACGACACCGCCGCCGCACTGGGCGTGCGCGTGGAGCGCACCAGGATCGTGGCCGTCGTGGCGGCCGTCGGCCTGATCGCCTTCGCCACCGCCGCCACCGGACCGATCGCCTTCGTGGCCTTCCTCTCCGGGCCCATCGCCGCCCGCCTGGTGGGCCCCGGCCACTCGCTGCTGGTGCCCTCCGCCCTGGTGGGCGCACTACTGGTGCTCGCCGCCGACTTCTGCGGCCAGTTCGCCTTCGGCACCCGCTACCCGGTGGGGGTGGTCACCGGCGTGCTCGGCGCCCCGTACCTCGTCCACCTCATCATCAGGACCCACCGCGCGGGCGGCTCGCTGTGAACCGCCGCCCGGTCAGGGCACGGCGGGCGGCGGACCGGTACGCGGCCAGGGCCGGCCGCTGAGCCGCTCGATGTCCGTGTTGAACCGGCGCAGATCCTCGACGAACCGGTCCAGCCGGTCCGCCGGCCAGTCGGCCAGCACCTCCGTCAGCCCGTCGACGATCCCGGCCCGCTGCGCCGCCAGCCGGGCCCGGCCCTCCTCGGTCACCCGGAACTTCCTGGCCGTCCCGCCGGCCGGGTCCAGGGTCCGCTCCACCAGACCGCGGTCGAGCAGGGCCGTGGTCTGCCGGGTGAAGGTGGAGGCGGCCAGCCCGAACGCCTCCACGAACTCCGGTATCGACATGGGCCCCTGCGCCTCCAGCCGACTCAGCAGCACATAGGCGCTGCGATCCAGCGCCGCGCCGGCCCGCACCCCGCGTGGGGTGCCCATCTCCCGGTGCCGCGTGAGGATGAGCAGTTCGCGCTCGATCTCTTCTCCCGCCCGACGGGCCTCCACACCGGCTCCCCCCGTGGTCCGAACAGTTGTGGGAGACCACCCTACGGAGAGAACGCGCCCTGCACCCGAAGTGCATCATGCACTCTTGATGCATCATGCACAGTGTCGGTAGCGTTGCGTTCCGTGAACGCCTGCCCGGGCCGTACCGCGTTCGCTCCCCAGCACACCCGGAGGAGCCCATGACGCCACGTCAGGAACAGACCGTACGGCTGCCGCTCACCGGCGACAGCCCGCTGGAGCCACCCGCCGCCTGGGAGGCCCTGCGCAGCGGCTGTCCCGTCGCCACCGCCGAACTCCCCAGCGGCGACAAGGCCGCCTACCTCACCCGCTACGCGGACGTCAGAAGCGTCCTGGCCGACCCCCGCTTCGCGCGGCCCGCCGCCACCGACCCCGGCGCCGCCAGGATCGCGCCCGACGGCGCCGGCGGCCCCGCCACCGACGCGGACGGATCGGTGGCCATCCCGGACCGCGGCGAGGACCACCAGCGCTGGCGGCGCCGGGTCGGCAAGTACTTCACCGCCACACGCATGACGGCCCTGCGCCCCCGCATGACCGCCATGGCCGAGTCGCTCGTGGACGCCATGGTCGAACGCGGCGGCCCCGCCGACCTCAAGGCGTCCCTCGGCTTCCCGCTGCCGGTCTTCGTGATCTGCGAGATCCTCGGCGTACCGGCGGAGCACCGGGACCGCTTCTCCCACTGGTCGGACGCCTTCCTCAACGTCACCCGCTTCACCGCCGGGCAGACCCGCGCGGCCCAGGCGGAGTTCACCCGCTACATGGACGCCCACGTCGCCGCCGTCCGCGCCGACCCCGGCGACGACCTGCTCGGCATGCTGGTGCGCGACGGCGGCGCCGAGGAGGACGGCGGGCCGTCCGACGCGGAACTGGCCGCCACCGGCATGGGCCTGCTCGTCGCCGGCCACGAGACCACCGCCAACATGATCGGCAAGATGACCGCGCTGCTGCTGGCCGACCGCGGCCGCTGGGAGCGGCTGGTCGCCGACCCCGCGCTGGTCCGCACCGCCGTGGACGAGGCGCTGCGCTTCGACGCCAACGCGGGCTTCGGCATCCGCCGGTATCTCACCGAGGACATCGAGATCGACGGGCGGCCGCTGCCGAGCGGCACCACCGTGGTGTGCGCCATGCCCGCGGCCAACCGCGACGAGCGGATGTTCCCCGACGCCGGCTCCATGGACCTGTCCCGCAGCCCCAACCCCCATCTCGCCTTCGGCGCCGGACCGCACGCCTGCATCGGCCAGGCCCTGGCCCGCACCGAACTCCAGGTCGCCCTGGAGGTCCTGCTGCGCAGACTGCCCACACTGCGGCTGGCCGTCCCGCCGGGCGCACTGCACCGGATGGAGGGCCTGCTGGTGGGCGGCCTGCGCGAGGTCCCGGTGGTCTGGGAGGGGAGCGCGGCATGAACATCGCTGTGGACACCGGCCGTTGCTGCGGTGCGGGCCAGTGCGTCCTGATCGCGCCCGAGGTCTTCGACCAGCGTGCGGAGGACGGCCTCGTGGAACTGCTCGACGCCACCCCGGGCGAGGCGCTGCACCCCGCCGTCCGGGAGGCCGCCGCCGTCTGCCCGGGCGCCGCCATCACCGTGCGCGAGCCGTCCTGACGCCCGGTCCGTCCCGCCCCCGGCCACCGGGGCGGGACGGACCGCGGCGGCCCGGCTCAGCGGGCCGGGCGCAGTTCCCCGTCCGCCGGGCCGGATGGGTCCGGCGGCCCGGACGGCGCGACGGCCGCCCCGGTCGGCGCCTCCGGTGCGTCCGGTGTCTCCGGCACGTCCGCCACCGAGTGCGTCACCTGCGGCGCGGCGATCCGCCGCATCAGCAGTGACAGCGCGCACACCAGGGCCGTCGTCCCCATCAGCGCGTACATGATCCGGTAGTCGATCACCCCGATCAGCGCCGCCCCCGCCGCGATGGAGAGCGTCTGGAACAGATCGCACACCGAACCGACCGCCGCGTTCACCCGGCCCTGCATCCGCGCCGGCGCGTACAGATGGAGCGCCGTGCTCAGCGCCACCATCAGGAACGGCAGCCCGACCCCGATCAGCATCGCACCCAGCACGAACAGCGGCAGCTCCCGCCACACGCAGAGCACCAGCCCCACCGCGATCAGCGCGTAGCCGGCCGCGCTGCCCCGGAACTCCCCGACCCGCTTCACCAGCAGCCCGGCGAGGATGCCGCCCAGCACCGAACCGGCCCCCTGGAGCGAGGCGATCACGCCCACGAACGCCGCCCCCTGCCCGAGCCCCTGGTCGACGGCGGCGAACAGCGCCGTCTCCAGCAGCCCCACCACCGCCAGGAACCCCACCATCGCCAGCGTCAGCCGCAGCAGGAACGGGGCCGTCCGCACGAAGCGGAAGCCCGCCGTGACCGAGCGCGCGAACGGTTCACCGGCCGGCTCCGGCTCCGACTCCACCACCCGGATCGACCACAGCACCAGCGCCGCGACCACGAACGTCGCCGACCCCAGCAGGGCCAGCGCGCCGCCGCCGAACGCCGTGTACACCCCGGCGCCCGCCACCGGCGAGACGATCCGCACCCCCTCGCGCACCGTGATGAGCAGCGACCGCGCCTGTGCGGCGTTCTCGGACGCCAGCAGGTCCTTCAGCAGCGCGGGCCTGGCCGGGGTGGCGAACAGCACCCCGTACGCCAGCGTCACCAGGTAGATGATCCATACATCCCCCGAGCCGTCGACGAACAGCAGCGACAGCACCAGCACCGCCATCACCGCGTACATCCGCAGCAGCAGCGGCCGGCGGCGCACCCGGTCCACCCAGTGCCCCAGCAGCGGCGCGGCGAGACCGGGCGCCGTGATGACGAGGAACACCACCCCGGCCGCCGCGTCGGACCCCGTCAGATCCTTGATCCAGATGGCGAGGGAGAGATAGACCGCGCTGTCCCCGAAACTGGAGAAACTCTCACCGATGAAGAGCCGTCTGAAGCGCTTGTCGGTGCGTAACAGTTTCCACATCAGCGGACCTCCGGGAAAGAGAACGGCGGCGGGCCGTGCGCCCGCCGCCGGGGATCGGACACGGGGGCGGGTCAGTCCTCGCCCATCGCGATCCGCAGGCTACGGGGGCGCATGTCGGTCCACACCCGGCCGATGTGGTCCAGGCACTCCTGCCGCGTGCCGCGCGGCCCCGGCGCCCGCCAGCCGGCCGGCACCGGACGGTCGGCGGCCCAGACGGAGTACTGCTCCTCGTCGTTGACGACGACCACGAACTGCTGCTCGCCGCTCTTTGGTGTCTCTGTGCTCATGGGACGGTCCTCTCGTGCCCGGTGGGTGGGATGGACGGGGCCCCGGCCGGGGCCCCCGCGTCGCGCAGGCGGTCGCGCACCAGCTCGCGCACGGCCCGCCTGCTGGTCTTGCCCGCGGCCGTGTCCGGCAGCGCCGCGAAGCACAGCAGCTGACGCGGCCTCATGTACGCGGGCAGCAGCCGGTGCAGACCCGCCCGCACCTGCCGCTGCGTCTGCGGCCACGGCGGCGCTCCGGCGGCCGGCACACAGGCGAGATACAGTTCCGGGCGGCCCTCGGGGCCCGCGCAGTCCACCGCGACCGCCTGCGCCAGTTCCGGCAGCCGCTGGGCCACCGCCTCGATCTCGCCCAGTTCGATCCGGTGGCCCCGGATCTTCACCTGGTCGTCCGCCCGCCCGTGGAAGAAGAACTGCCCGTCCGCCCCGGCCCGCACCAGATCGCCCGTGCGGTACCTCCGCACACCGTCGGGTCCGGTGATGAACGAACGTGCCGTCAGCCCCGGTTCACCGGTGTAGCCGCGCGCCACCCCGGCCCCGGAGAGCCACAGTTCACCGACCGTCCCGGCCGCCACCGGCCGCCCCGCCTCGTCCAGCACCCGGGCGCCGATCCCGGTCAGCGGCCGGCCGATCGGCAGCGGGTCGCGGAACGGCGGTGTCAGCGGGGTGCACAGACCGACGACGGTGATCTCGGTGGGGCCGTACGCGTTCCACAGCGCGCCGGTGACCGGCGTCAGCTCCTGGGCCAGCGCGGCCGGCAGCGTCTCGCCGCCGGAGATGAGCGTGCCGAAGACCCGCTCGCCGGCCAGGAACGGCAGCAGCAGCCGCAACTGACTGGGCGTCGCCCAGGCCGCCGACAGCCGGGCCCCGCGCAGGAAACGGGCGAACAGCTCCGGGTTGCGGGCCGCGCGCGGCGGCGCCACCACCACCGTGCCGCCGCACACCAGCGGGATCAGCATCTCGGGCACCGACATGTCGAAGACGGTGTTGCTGTGCGCCAGCATCCGGCTGCCGGGACCGAACCCGAGCGCGCGCACGAAGTGGTCCAGCAGGTTGAGCAGCGCCGGATGCTCCACCTCCACCCCCTTGGGCACCCCGGTGGAGCCGGAGGTGAACAGGACGTACGCCGCCGGTTCTTCCGGCCCCGGCGCCGCCCCGGCCCCCTCCCGGGCCACCTCGGCGGCGGCGCCCGCGCTCACCCCGTCCGCGACCGGGCCGCGCACCGCGACCACGCAGCCCGCCCGGCGGATCTGGTAGCGGCGCCGCTCGCCCGGGGCGGCCGGATCCAGCGGCACCGCGGTGGCCCCCAGCAGCCAGCAGGCCAGCAGCGGCACCAGATACCCGGCCCCGTACCCGGATTCGATGGCCACCCGGCTGCCCCGGACGGCACCGGCGGCGGCCAGCCGCCGGGCCTCGGCGCGGGCGGCGGCCACCAGCGCGCCGTAGCGGAGGGTGCCGTCGGTGCTCTCCACCGCGGGCGCCGCCGGCCGCAGCCGGGCCTGCTCCAGCACGGCGGAGAGCACCGTGCCTGCCCCGTCGTCAGTCGGTGAGGACATCGCCCGCCCCCGCCTCGCGCACCAGGGCGGTGAGCCCGGCCGGTGTCGGATCGGCGAAGAAGTCCGCGAGTTCCACCGTCACCGCGAACTCCTCGTCCAGCCGCGCCAGCAGCCGCATCGCCATGATGGAGTGGCCGCCCAGCGCCAGGAAACTGTCCCCGGGCCGCACCCGCGGCAGTTGAAGCACCTCGCACCACAGTGCCGCGACGCGCCCGGTCAGCGCGTCCCCGTCCCCGTCCCCGTCCCCCTCCCCGTCACCGCTCCCGGCCGCGCCCGGCCCCGGGGCGGGCGGCGCGAGGAGCGCACCGGCCGGGGCTGGACCGGCGGCGGCCAGCAGCGCGGCCCGGTCCGTCTTCCCGCTGGCGTTCACCGGCAGCCGCTCCAGCGGCACCACGCGGGGGACCAGCGGCTCCGGCAGCCGCTCGCGCAGCGCCGCCGCCAGCGCCGCCCCGTCCAGGGCC
>NZ_JBHWJL010000291.1:0-6578 GCF_042731495.1 Streptomyces sp. NPDC059853 | reverse complement strand
GTTCGCGGGGAACGGGTCACTCCCCGGTCGCCGGACCGAGGAGCTGAAGGTGGACGGTGCCCGCCGCGAAGCCGGGGGACCCTTCGGCGGCATCGGAGCTGCCGGCGTGGACCGATGCCACCTCCCACAGCTTGCCGGCGATCTCCACGGTGTCGCCCTCACGTACATCCTTGTAGAACGCCACGGTCCGCTGCTGGGCCACGACGAGGATGTCCGCGCGAGCCGGCTCCGCCCGTACCTCCTGCACCACCACGCCAAGTCCGTCGGCTCCTGGCTCGTTGTGCGGAACGTGCCACTGCAACGACCAGCGCCCCTCGTTGGTGCTCGGCCACTCGCTCACATCTTCTCCCTCGTCCCCTGCTCCGTCCTGGCCACCACCGGCCAGAACAACACGGTAGGTGCAGACCTGGGCGACATCGAAGGACTGTCCGGCGATGGTGACAGCGTCCCCGGCCGCCACCGACCAGCTGTCCGGCCCGTCCACGAGTTCGAGCTGCGCCTGCCGCGTGGTGCCGTCGGCGCTGCCGTCCGTGTAGGCGATCACGGTGCCGTCCGGCAGGGTGGCCTCCCCACCGCGCAGCACCCGCGTGCCGGACGGCGGCGGATCGCCCTCGCACTGCGGTCCGGCGTCGGGTGGCGGCGCCTCGGCCGGAGGCTGCTCCTCAGCGGGGCTTTCGGGCGAGCGCGGCGGATCGGACTCGTCCTGCTCACCGCCACAGCCGCCCAGAACAAGAGCCATCGCTACCGCGCCCGGAAGCCACAGCGCGCGTCGTGTCGTCATGCTCATCTCACATCTCCCGGTACGGCAGGAGGCACATCACTTGGGTACCGTCAGAGCCTGCGCGCTGTTGAAGTAGCGCTCGTACTGTTCCTCGGTGACCTCCAGCGGAGGGTACCGGTCGCCCCAGGGATTGCCGAGAATGACCTTTCCGTCCTCGAATCCCTTCACGTAGTAGACGTGCCGGGTGGAGAAACTGTTGCCCCACTCCTCCGGGATGTCGTCGCCGTCGGTACCGGTGGCCACGATGACCGGCTGCCCGCTGTTGAAGGCATCCCGCATGTCGGAGAAGCCGTCGCCGATGCTCTCCGACTCGTTGCCCGTGAGATAGGGCGGTGCCTGTTCGGTGTAGTCCCACTCGATGGCGCCGTAGTTGCCTCGTTCGGCCCGGTCGAAGGCGGGGTCGTCCTGGTACCCGTCGGGCGCGCCGCCCTGGTCCTCGCCGTACATCAGCGCGAACGCCTTCTCGTAGTAGGCCGGCCAGGTCTCGCCGTTCCCGTAGGCCGACATCGGGTTGCCGTTCTCGTCCATCGGCAGTTCCGGAGTGACCGTCACCCAGCGCAGGTTGCCGTGCTCGTCCCAGATGCGGACGTCCACGGTGCCGTTGGGGTTCTGCCGCAGTCCGTCCTGGATGAACTGCGGGTCGGTCTGGGTGATGGCCGTCAGCGAAGCGATGTACCAGCAGTCGCCGAAGCGTCCCTGGGAGATGTCGGCAGCCGAGACGAAGGCACCGGTGCCGTCGGGGGCGAACAGCGGATCGGTCGGCACTCCCCACCGCATGCCGTTGGCGGACTCCCCGTTCTGGGAGTTCTCGCCCATGAGGTAGGCGTCGGTGGAGGTGAAGTCGGGCTGTACCCAGGGAAAGGCGTTGACGAGCTTGTCCAGGTTGCGTTTGTCGACAGCCGCCAGCAGCCCGCTGAGGTGATCGCGGCGCTGATCCTCGGGGATACCGTTCTGCTCGCGGGTGAACAGACTCCAGAAGCCCGTTTCCTCGTCGGTGAGCAGATCGTTGTACCGCGCCAGGTCCGCCGGTGGCACCTTGGCGACGAACAGATCCAGCTCGACCGCCGTGAGACCGTCGAGTTGGCTCATGATCCGCTCCAGCTCGTCGCGGTTGCCGTTGCTGCCGAAGTCCTGGCCGTCCAAGCCCTCCAGGGCCGCCAGTGCCTCCTCGATGTCCTCGGCGTCCGGAGGATCCTCGTCGGCGAACAGCAGGCGGTCCGGGATCCGGTACCCGGCGTCGACCAGGTCCCGGCAGCCGTCGATCTGCTCCCGCCGGCGATCGATCTCCCCGGCCGTCCGCTCCAGGGAACCGGCGAGGGAACCGGGCAGTGAGACGTACGCGCTGAAGAGGCCACCGATCCCTCCCCAGCCCAGCACACCGGACAGGGCGGGGTCCCGGGTGGCGGGCTCGTTGTCGAGGTGCTCGCCCGCCTCCCTCAGCACCTCGCGCAGCTCTCTGTGCAGATCGTGTGCGCCGCCGCTGAGTTCGGACAGATGTGTGGAGAGCTGGCCCAGCCGCTCGATGTCGAAGCCACGGAAGGTCATGGCCTACTCCCCCTCCTCGTCGGCGCGCTCGTCCAACCGCGCTGCGGCGGAATCCCAGCGCCTGGCATCATCCGTCAGCGCCTCGGACATACCACGCAGGGAGCCCTGCAACTCGGCGAGTTCCTCCGTGGTGGTCTCCGCGTACGGCCCCTTCCACAAAGGTGGGTCGCTGCTCTGGGCCGTGGTGACGGCCGTGCTGAGGTAGGAGTCCAGCACACCGGCCACCCTGCGTGCCTCGCGCGCGCACTCGCGCAGCTTCTCGGCGCGGCGGCGCAGCTCTGCCGCGGACTCTCCGGTTGTTGTGCCGTTCGTCAACGGATCCCCCAGCCGTGGACGTAGCAATGCCTGATCCGCGTCACCTTACGCGCGGTTGAATGGGCTAGTGGGGTCAACCCGTTCGTGGGAACGCTTTGTTCCAGGATCACGACCGTTCTCGCACATTGTGATGGGCTGCCCGCATGAGAGTGCGTGCGCTGGTCGCGGGTGTGATGCTGTCCGTTCTCCTCGCCGGGTGCGGGGGCGGCGGCGACAGCGGGGGGAGCCGGACCGAGGGCGGCGGGGACGGCGACAGCACCGAGACGTCGCCGTTCACCGGGGAGGGGACCGGCACCGGGCCCGTGCTCGCCGTCAAGGTGGACAACGCGCCGCAGGCCAGGCCGCAGGTGGGGCTCGGGGACGCGGACATCGTCTACGCCGAGCAGGTCGAGGCCGGGCTGAGCCGGTTCCTGGTGATCTTCTCCGGGACACTGCCGGACGAGGTCGGCCCGGTGCGGTCGGCGCGGCAGTCGGATCTGGAGCTGCTGCGGCAGTTCGGTACGCCGGCGCTCGCCTACTCGGGGGTGCAGAGCGCGCTCCAGCCGGAGCTGGACGACGCCCGGCTGATCCAGCTGACGCCCGGCACGGCGCCCGAGGCGTACGAGCGGCTGACGGACCGGGAGGCGCCGCACAATCTGTTCGGCCGGCCGAAGGAACTGCTGGCCGCCGCCCCGGACGCGTCGGACGCCGCCGGCATCGGGTTCCGCTTCGGCGACGCGCCCGCGAGCGGCGGCCGGGACACCTCCGAGGAGACCGTCTCCTTCCCCGCCGCCTCCTTCGGCTTCTCCTGGTCGGCCGCTGACGGGCACTGGAAGGTGTCGCTGGACGGGGAGGGGACCGACCTGACGCCGGCCACCGTCGTCATCCAGCACGTGAGCATCACCCAGTCGGAGTTCCACGACAGCTCCGGCGCGTTCACGCCCTTCACCCGCACCACCGGTGAGGGCACCGCGCTCGTGCTGCGCGACGGGAAGGCGTACGAGGGCCGCTGGTCCCGGCCGGACGCCGACTCCGGGACGGACTTCACCACGCCGGACGGTGAGCCGCTGCGGTTCGCCACCGGGCAGGTGTGGGTGCTGCTCACCGAGGGCTGAGCGACACGACCGGCGGTACCGGACGGGTTGTCATACCGGCGCCCATGCCGCCAAGCCGGTGGTACCGCGTGCGCTGACAGAGTGTTGGATGCCTCGTGCGGAGCACTCCAGCGGGCGCCCCAGGTGGCGGGTACACAAGATGATCAGTATGACCCTCAGTCTTGACCACCTCCGCCGTTGCACCGTGGCCGCCGACCTGGGCGCCTCCCGCACCCGCATCTACCTCAAGCAGTCAGGACTCATCGTCGACGAACCGTCCGTCGTCGCCGTCAACACCAAGACCGGTGCGCTCCTCGCCGTCGGGTCCCCCGCCGAGCGGATGGCCGGCCGCACCCCCGCCAACATCCGCGTCGTACGCCCCATCAACGGCGGCACCGTCGTCGACATCGACATGGCCCAGCGCATGCTGCGCGCCATGGTCGGCCCCAAGCTGCGCCGCGCCTTCCGCCGCAAGCCGCTGCTGCGCGCCGCCGTGTGCATCCCGCACGACGCCGACCCGCTGGCCCGCCGCGCCGCGCTGGAGACCCTCATCGGGCTCGGCGCCCGCCGCGTCGAACTCGTCGACTCCCTCGTCACCGCCGGCATCGGCTGCGGGCTCCCGGTCGAGCAGCCGGAGGCCACCATGATCGTGCAGGTCGGGGCGGCCACCACCCAGGTGGCGGTGCTCTCCCTCGGCTCCATCGTCGCCGCCGAGAAGGTGCCGATCGGCGGCGAGACCTTCGACCGCGCGCTCGTCCAGCACCTGCGCAACCAGCACGAGCTGCTGCTGCCCTCGCTGGCGGTGCGCCCCCTGCACCAGGTGCTCAACGGCGAGATGCCGCAGGTCACCGAGGTGCACGGGCGCGATGTCGCCACCGGCCTGGCCCGCACCGTCAAGGTCGACCCCGAGAGCCTGCGGCTGGCCGTCCGCACCCCGCTCACCTCCCTCCTGGACGCCATCCGCGCCGTCCTGCACCGCTGCCCGCCCGACCTGGTGGCCGACCTCGCCGACCGGGGCATCATGCTCACCGGCGGCGCCGCCCAGCTGCCCGGCCTGGACACCACGCTGCGCGAGAACACCGGCATGCCGGTGAACGTCGCCGAGGACCCGGGACTGTGCGCGGTGCAGGGCCTCGGCGCGATGCTGGAGGGCCGGGTCCGGCCGGTGGCCATCCCCGAGCCGGCGAACTGACGGCCGTGGCCGGCGAGGGCACCGGCGCTAACATGGCGCCACCATGGACAACCCCGGCCCGTCGCGTCGGGCCCCGGCCCCGTCGCCCACGGTGGTACTCGCTGTGGCGCTGGGCGGTGGCCTGGGCGCGACGGCCAGGTACGGCGCGACGCGGCTGTGGGACGTGCCCGGCGAGACCGGTGTCCCCTGGACGATTCTCGCGGTCAACACCCTCGGGTGTGCCCTCATCGGGGCGCTGATGGTGATCACCGAGGAGCGCGGGCACCGGCTGGCGCGGCCCTTCCTGGGCACCGGAGTGCTGGGCGGGTTCACCACCTTCTCCGCGTACGCCGGGGGCGTCCGCACCCTGACGGACGCGGGGCGGGTGGGCCCGGCGCTCGGCTATCTGCTGCTGACCCTGGCCGCCGCGATGGCCGCCGTGTGGGCGGGGACGGCCGCCACCCGGTCCGTCCGCGCGAGGCGGCGGTCATGAGCGGCGGCGGCGCGCCGGTCAGCGGGCTGCGGCTGACGGTGCTGCTCGGCGAGGGCGACACGTACGGGCACCGGCCGCTGTACAGCGAGATCGTGCACCGCGCGCACTACGCCCGGCTGGCCGGCGCGAGTGTCTTCCGGGGGATCGAGGGGTTCGGCGCGTCCTCGCTGATCCACACCACCCGGCTGCTGTCGCTGAGCGAGGAGCTGCCGGTCGCGGTGGTCATCGTGGACGTGGCGGAACGCGTCCGGGCGTTCGTGACGGAACTGCGGGAACTGGTGGGCGAGTCGCTGGTGGCATGGGTGGACGAGGTGGAGATCGTCCGGTGAACTGGGTACTGGTGCTGGTGGGCGGCATGGTCGGCGCGCCGCTGCGCTATCTGACGGACCGCGCGGTGCAGGCGCGGCACGACCAGGTCTTCCCGTGGGGCACCCTCACGGTGAACGTGGCCGGCTGTCTGCTGTTCGGCGCGCTGACCGGCGCGGCGGCGGCCGGGGCCGCCTCGTCCGAGGCGCAGCTGCTGCTCGGCACCGGGCTGCTGGGCGCGCTGACTACGTACTCCACCTTCTCCTACGAGACGCTGCGGCTGGCCGAGTCCGGGGCCCGGCTGCTCGCCGTCCTCAACACGGCGGTGAGCGTCGTCGCCGGCACCGGCGCGGTCTTCGTGGCGCACGCCGTGGTGCAGCGGCTGCTGTAACCACCGGCGGCGCGGCGTCCGGGCCCTCAGAGCGTCACCCCGTGGTCGCGCAGCCACGGCGCCGGGTCGATGGCCGAGCCGACGTACGGGGTCAGGCGGATCTCGAAGTGCAGGTGCGGCCCGGTCGAGTTGCCGGTGCTGCCGGAGCGGCCCAGACGCTGCCCGACCGCGATGTACTGGCCCTGCGCCACCTCGGTCACCGACAGATGGGCGTACTGGCTGTAGTAGCCGTTGCCGTGATCGATGATCACGGCGTTGCCGAACGCGTCGCCGCAGGTCACCGACACCACCGTGCCCGAGCCCACCGCCCGCACCGGGGTACCGGTGGGCACCGCGAAGTCCTGGCCGGTGTGGGCGACGAAGTCCTCGGCGATCTCCTGGTCGCTGCGGCCCCTCAGGCGCTGGGCGTAGGAGGCCGTGCCGTCCTCCTCGCGGCCTTCGGGGTCGAAGGCGAGGCTGAGGGTGTGGGGGAAGCGGGTGGCGAGCCGGGCCATGGGGTCCTC
>NZ_JBHWJL010000290.1:0-6593 GCF_042731495.1 Streptomyces sp. NPDC059853 | reverse complement strand
ATGTGGCACCCGCGCCGATGACGGACGGCATCCGGCTGATGCTGCTGGGCGGGGTGCTGCTGATCGGGCTGCTGGTGGACGTGCTCGCGGTCACCTCCGGCAGCGCGGCGGTGGCCGGTCTTCCGCTGCTGGCGCTGTACTCGATAGCGGCCGGGGTGAACCAGGAGGACACCGGCTGGCTGTACTTCCTGGTCGCGGCGGCCGGGTATCTGGGGCTGCTGCTGGCCGAGGGCCGGGACCGGCTCGGGCGCTGGGGGCGGTTCTTCAGCGGCCCGGGACCCGCGCGCGGGCCCGGGTACGGAGCGCCGGGCGGATACGGCAGGCCACCGGCCGCCGCGCCGCCCGCGCGGTCCGCCGGGCCGCGGCTGCGGGCCGGCGGCCGGATCGGCGCGCTGACGCTGGCCGCCGCGGTACTGGCGCCCGCGCTGCTGCCCGCCATGGGCAGCGGCCTGCTGGACCTGGAGGGCGGCGGCAGCGGCGGCAGCGGCGGCGCGGGCCGGATCAGCTCGGTCAATCCGGTGGTGGCGCTCCAGGACCAGCTCAACCAGCCGCGCAACCAGGAGGTGCTCACCTACCGCACCGACGGCGAGGCCGCCGGGATGTATCTGCGGCTGGTGGCGCTGGACGAGTTCACCGGGAGCGAGTGGCGTTCCTCGCGCTGGTTCGAGAACGAGATCCCGGCCGCCCCCTGGGCGGTGCCGGGCCTGGCGCCCGAGGTGACCGCCCGGGACGTGACCACGGTGATCGAGGCGAGCCCCGACTACGCGCAGACCTCGCTGCCGGTGCCCTATCCGGCGGTGTCGGTGGTGACGGACGGGCCGTGGCGCTTCGACCGGGGGTCGCAGACGCTGGTCTCGGACAGCGGCCGGCTGACCACCCAGGGGCGCAGCTGGACGGTGACGCACCGGCAGGTCGAGCCCACCGCGGAGCAGCTGGCCTCGGCGCCGGCGCCACCCCCGAACCTGGCCTCGTACTACACGCAGGTCCCGCGCGATCTGCCGGAGGTGGTGGCGCGGCTGGCCGAGGAGGTCACCGCCGGGGCGGCCGACGACCACGCGCGGGCGGTGGCCCTCCAGGACTGGTTCGCCCGCGACGGCGGTTTCCGCTACAACACCTCGGTCTCCTCCGGCAGCGGGAGCGAAGCGATCGCCGCGTTCCTGGAGGACCGCGAGGGTTTCTGCGTGCACTTCGCGTTCACCATGGCGGCCATGGCCCGCACCCTGGGCATCCCGGCCCAGGTGGCGGTCGGCTTCACGCCGGGCGACCGGCAGGTGGACGGCTCCTACCGGGTCGGCCTGCACAACGCGCACGCCTGGCCGGAGCTGTACTTCGAGGGCGTGGGCTGGACGCGGTTCGAGCCGACCCCGGGGCAGGGCACCATCCCCGGCTACACCCGGCCGGAGGCGGAGCGCCCGGACCCGGCGCAGTCCGACCCGGAGCGGCCCGAGGCGGAGCCGGAACGCCCTGAGGCGTCCCCGACGCCCACCGCCCCGGAGGAGTGCGATCCGGTACGGGAGGGGGCGGCGTGCGAGAGCGAGGCGCCGGCCGCGTCCGGCGGCTCCGGCGGCGGCCCCTCGGCGGGGCCGTGGCTGTGGGGCGCGGCGGCGGTGCTGGCCGTGGTCGCCCTGGTCGGCGGGCCCCCGCTGTGGCGGGCCCGGGTGCGGGCCGGGCGGCTGGCGCCGGGGGCCGGGGCGGGTGCCGCCTGGCAGGAGCTGAGTGACACCGCCTGGGACCTGGGGCTCCCGCCGCTGGCGTCGGAGACCCCGCGGCGGACCGCGGCGCGGATCACCGCGGTGCTGTCGCTGGACGCCCCGGCGCGGGACGCCGTGCACCGGCTGGCGCAGGGCGTGGAGCGGGAGCTGTACGCGCCGGTGGAGGCGGCCGGCGGCGCGGGCGGCCGGGACGAGGGCCCGGCCCGGGATGCGCGGACGGCGCTGGCCGGGCTGCGGGCCGGGGTGGGGCGGTGGACCCGGCTGCGGGCCCTGCTGCTGCCGCGTTCCGCCGTCCGGGTGAGTCACCGGATCGCCGAACGCCGGATGCGGGCCGCCCGGCGGCTGCGGGATCTGCGCACCGCATTCCCCGGAAAAACCCGGAAAGCCTGAAAGCCGGGAAACGGAAAGAACCGGGCGCGGAGCGGCCCGGGCAAACACACACGGAAGGGCCCGCCGGATCGGGATCCGGCGGGCCCTTCGTGATGCTGTGCCCCGGATATCCCGGGGCGGCCTACTCAATCACCGCGCTCGTCGCGACGGCGCTGCCAGCGTTCCTCCATACGGGTCATCATCGAACGCTTCGGCTTGTGCGGCCGGTGTCCCCGCCCGCCGCCGCCGGTGCCCGCGCCCTCGACGGGAGCGGGCCCCTTCCGCCATCCGGTGACGGCGACGACCGCACACCCGAGCATGATCACAAAGCCGACGACGCTGAGCCAGATCAGCTGGGCGACCATGCCGCCCATCAGGAGCGCGATGCCCACCAGAAAACCGGCGATGCCCTGGTACACCCGCTTCCGGGTGAACGTCCGCAGCTCACTGCCCTCAAGCGCTGTCGCGAACTTGGGATCTTCGGCGTACAGCGCTCGCTCCATTTGTTCGAGCATGCGCTGCTCGTGGTCCGAGAGCGGCACGGAGTCCTCCTACTCGCCGGCCGCGGAGGCGACCGTTTCCGACTCTTTCCAGGATAGGCAGGGAAGCCTCCCTGTGAAACCCACCCCAGTTCGCCAATTTCACCCACCCGCCCCATGACGCGGTTCCACGGGATCGGACAAGTCTTTCCCGCCCCGGACCCCGGTCATGCCGGAGGGCTGACTGCCGATAATACGGGGCGGAGATCACATTTGGCCGCCCGGCGCCCGCCCGGGCAGCCGGGCGAGCAGATGCAGCTGTCCCGCGACCGCCTGGAACGCGGGCAGCTCGGCCGCCTCCGCCTCCAGCGCGGCCAGCGCGCGCAGCGCGTCCGGCTCGGTGTCCACCAGCACACCGGGCACCAGATCGGCGAAGATCCGCACCCCGTGCACCGCCCCGGGCTCCAGTCCCGCCTCGGTGACCAGCGCCGCCAGCTCGGCCGGGGTGTAGCGGCGCGGGACCGGGTCGGCCTCGCCCCAGCGCCCGTCCGGGTCGCCCAGTGCCCTTCTGGCCTCCGTGAACCGTCCCGCCAGGGCCCGGGAGAGCACCGCGCCGCCCACCCCCGCGGCCAGCAGGCTCAGCGTGCCCCCGCCGGGCCGCAGCGCCCCCGCCACGGCCGCCAGACCGGCCCGCGGGTCGTCCACGTACTCCAGCACACCGTGGCAGAAGACCATGTCGTAGCCGCCGGGCTCGGCGACCTCCAGCAGCCCCTGGGTGTCGCCCTGCACTCCGTGCACCCGGTCGGCCACGCCTTCCTCGGCGGCGCGGCGGGCCAGGGCGAACAGCGCGTCCGGGCTCGGGTCCACGACCGTCACCCGGTGCCCGAGCCGGGCCACGGGCACGGCGAAGCTGCCGCTGCCGCCCCCGGTGTCCAGCACGTCGAGCTCGGGCCGGCCGGTCTCGGCCGCGCGCTCGCCGAGGGTGCGGCGCAGCACCTCCCACACCACGCCGGTGCGCAGCGCCGTGTGCGGACCGGGGGCGGGTGCTCCGCCCGCGTCCCGGGCCGGGGGGTTGGACGGCATGACGGGCGGCTCCTCGAAGTGCTGGGTGCTGCGGTGTGCGGGGTGCGCGGCCCGCCGGGCGCGGGCAGCCACAGCCTACTTCGGTGGCGGGCCGCCGGGCTCCCCGGTCCGCGGCGCGGGCCGCCCCACGAGCATGCTCTCCACCAGCCGGAGGAAGAACCCGGCCGCGCGGCGCAGCTCGGCGGCCTCCCGGAGGTCGGCCGCCCGGCGTATGCCCGCGTCTATCCGGGCCCGGCGCACGGCGCTCTCGGCGAACAGGGTGCTCCACTCGGCCAGTTCCGGAGCGATCTCGGGCAGCACCTCCCACACGCTGCGGATCCGGCTGCGCCCCCGGGCGGTCGGCTCGGGCCGGCCGCGGGCGGCCACCACGGCGGCGGCGGCGCGCAGCGCGGCGAGGTGGGCCGCCACGTACGCGTCGCCCGCGTCGGGCAGCACGGCGGCCTCGGCCAGGCCCCGGTCGGCCTGGTCCAGCAGATCGAGCACGGTGGCCGGCACCGGGGCGCGGCGGGGCACCTGGTGGACGTCGGCGGGGAATCCGGTCATGACGAGCCTCCTGTCGTCATTCGGCGGTTCAGCTCTGGTCGGGTGGGTCCGTTCTTCGCATCACGGCACATGCTGACGCATGCCACTGACAATCCGCGCTGAGCACTGCAAACACCTGCACATGGGCCCCGCAGACCCCAACAGCCCTGGAGTGGGGGGAGAATCGGCGCATGACACGCGCGATCAGCAACCGTCGCAACGCGACGCGGCAAAGGCTCTATGACGCGGCGGTGACGCTCATCGCCGAACAGGGTTTCTCCGCCACCACCGTGGAGGAGATCGCCGAGCGCGCCGGGGTCGCCAAGGGCACCGTGTACTACAACTTCGCCGGGAAGACCGAGCTGTTCGAGGAAGTGCTGCGGGACGGGGTGGACCGGCTGGCCACCGAGCTGCGCCGGGCGGACGAGGCGGCGCTGGAGCGGGGCGCGGACGCGGTCGGCCGGCTGTCGGCCGCGGCGCTGGCGGGGCTGGTGTTCATCGAACGGAACCCGGCGCTGACCCGGCTGCTCATGGCCGAGCTGTGGCGCACCCACCGGGCGTGGCACGCGACCGTGGTCTCCGCCCGGCAGCAGGCCGTCGACGTGGTGGAGCGGGTCCTGCACGAAGGGGTGAAGGACGGGGAACTCGACCCGGCACTCGATGTGGAGCTGACGGCGGGGGCGTTAGTCGGGATGATCCTGGTGGGAGCCCTCGACTGGCTCTCGTTCCATCCCGGGCGGCCGCTGCGCGAGGTCCATCTGGCGCTCTCCCGGCTGCTGCACGGCCGGGTCGGGGCGGCGGCGGACTGAACGTCCGGGCCCGCGGCCCGGGGGCACGGCGGTGGGCAGCGGGGGCCCGGGCCGCTCCGCCGCCCCGTGCCGGCGGTGCGCCCCGGTTCCCCTGCTCGACCACCACAGTGCCGTCCGGGGACCGGCGGGCCCATCCGCGCTGATGCTCATCCCGGTACTCATCCCGGCTCTGAGTACGGCGGGGGGTACGCGTAGGTACCCCATGGGGGCCGGATAGGGGCCCGGCGGGCCTTGGATAAGGTCGGGCGCATGGCGCGAGTGGTGGTGGTCGGTGCCGGTATGGGCGGCATGGCGGCGGCGGCCCGGCTGGCCGTGGCGGGGCACCGGGTGACGGTGCTGGAGCGCGGCGAGCGGGCGGGCGGCGCGGCGGGACGGTTCGAGCGCGACGGCTTCGTCTTCGACACCGGACCCGGGCTGCTGTGGCTGCCCGCGGTGTGGCGGGACGTGTTCGTGAAGACCGGCAAGCGGTCCCTGGAGGAGTGCGTCGAGCTGCGGCAGGTCGATCCGGCCGCCGAGCACCTGTTCGCGGACGGCACCCGGCTGCGGCTGCCCGGCTTCTCCCGGGGCGGGGTGGGGCAGGCCCTGGACGCGGCGCTGGGCGCCGGGGCGGGCGAGCGGTGGCACGCGTTCCAGGGGCGGGCCCGGCAGACCTGGGAGGCCACCCGCCGGCCACTGGTGGAGGAGCCGCTGACCTCGGCCGCCGGACGGGCCGCGCTGCTGGCCGACCGCTACCCGGTGCCGCCCGCGCGGCGCACCGGGCTGCTGCGCCGCCGCGCGGCACGCGCCGGGGCGCCGACGCTGACCGAGGTGGCCGAGCGCGAGCTGGGCGACCCGCGGCTGACGGCGCTGCTGGCCGCCATGGTCGCCGAGTGGGGGGTGGCCCCGGAGCGGGCGCCGGCCTCGGCGGCCGTCCTCGCCTATGTGGAGCAGACGTTCGGCACCTGGTATCCGGCGGGCGGCATCGCCGCGCTGGTGGAGGCGGTGCGGCTGCGGTGCGTGGAACGCGGCGTGGAGTTCGTGTTCGGCGCGACGGCCCGGCGCGTCCTGGAGCGGGACGGCCGGGCGGCGGGCGTGGAACTGGCCGGCGGCGAGCGGGTGGCGGCCGAGCACGTGGTGTGGAGCGCCCCGGGTCTTGGCTCGCCACCGCCGGGCGAGAGCCGGTTCACCGTCCTGGTGGCGCTGGACGGGCCCCGCCCGCCACAGGCCCCGCACCGGCTGCTGGTGCACCCGCCGGACGGCGGGCCGGTGGTCCGGGTGCTGCGCCCCGACGACGCCGCGCTGTGGCCGGACGGCGGTTCCGGGGGCCATCACACGGCGGTGGTGTCGGCGATGGCCCCGCCGCAGGGCGCCGTGGACTGGCGGGACGCGGCGACGGCCGACCGCTGGGCGCGGCGGCTGCTGACGGCCTCGGGGCTGGAGAACATCCGCTGGCGGGAGGTGCGCACGCCGCTGGACGTCGAACGGGAGACGGGCCTGCCGGGCGGGGTCATCCCGCCACCCGCCCTGGCGGGCGCGGACGGCGCGCTGCTGGCCGCGCCCAACGCGGGGCGCCTCCCCGGCACCTGGCGGGCCGGTTCCGCCGCCCACCCGGGCGGCGGCCTGGCGCACGCCGGGATGAC
>NZ_JBHWJL010000289.1:0-6619 GCF_042731495.1 Streptomyces sp. NPDC059853 | reverse complement strand
TTCGGCATCGGCGTCAACGCGCTCGCGCTGGCGGCGGTCGTCGGCGCCATGGTGGCCCTGGGCGACACCTGGTGGACGCTGCTGCTCGCCCTGCCGCTGGCCCTCTTCTCCACCAGGACCGCCTTCATCGGACACGACGCCGGGCACTCCCAGATCGCCTCCGGCCGCCGCGCCAACCGGCTGATCGGGCTGGTCCACGGGAACCTGCTCCTGGGCATGAGCTCGGCCTGGTGGAACGACAAGCACAACCGGCATCACGCCAACCCCAACCACCTCGACAAGGACCCGGACGTGGGCGTCGGGGTCATGGTGTGGACCGCGCACCAGGCGGAGAAGCGCGAGGGCTTCGGCCGGTGGCTCACCCGCAACCAGGCGCGGCTCTTCTTCCCGCTGCTGCTCCTGGAAGGGATCGCGCTCAAGATCTCCAGCGTGCAGATGGTCGTCTCCGCCAAGGGCTGGGAGCGCCAGGGGCTGCGCCCCCGGCTGATCGAGGGGCTGCTGCTCGCCGCGCACCTCACGGGGTACGTCCTGCTGCTGGGCGCCGTGCTGTCGCCGGGCAAGGCGGTGGTGTTCGCCCTCGTGCACCACGCGCTGTTCGGGCTGCACCTCGGCTCGGTCTTCGCCCCCAACCACAAGGGCATGGAGATCCCCGGCCCCGAGGACCGCTGGGGGCATCTGCGCCGCCAGGTCCTCACCTCGCGCAACGTGCGGGGCGGGCTGGTGACCGACTGGCTGATGGGCGGGCTCAACTACCAGATCGAGCACCACCTCTTCCCGAGCATGGCCCGTCCGCATCTGCGGCTGGTGCGCCCGCTGGTGCGGCACTACTGCCGCGAGGCGGGAGTGACGTACACCGAGACCGGGCTGCTCGACTCCTACCGGCAGGCGCTGTCGCACATGCATGCGGTGGGTGCGCCGCTGCGCGGGGGTCCGGCCCGGGGCGGAACGGGGGACACTGGGAGTGCGTTCAACTGAGGGCGGCGGTGCGCCGTCCCGCGCGGCGGAGAGGAAACGGACGATGTCGACAGGTGGCAAGGTCGCGATCGCGGGGATCGCCGCGGGGCTCGTGCTGTGGTGGCTGACCAGCTTCTGGATCGCGGCCCTGGTGATCTTCGGGGTGCCGGCGGCGGCGTATCTGCTGCTCGACCCCGCGCAGCGCCGCCGGGTGCGCAGAGTGGGGCGCAAGGAACTGGGGCGCTGAACCCGGTGGCGCCCGCGCGGCGCCACCGGCCGGTCACGGTGTGAGATCCCTCATGGCATGCCGGTGAGGGCACCCGCGCGTGCGGTCCCCGACGGCAAACGGTACGGTCCCTTCCGGATAGCGCTGCGATCAGGTGGTTGCCGACGGCCTCTTCCTGGGGAAGGCTGACACAGCAGTCGCCTTACGAGAAGGGGGAGCTGGGGATGGCACTGAGCACCACACTCGACTGGATGCTGGACGATCTGGTGAAGCGCCTGCCGCGGGTGCGGCATGTCCTGCTGCTGTCCAGTGACGGACTGGTGACGTCGGTCAGCCAGGGGCTCAAGCGCAACAGCGCCGAGCATCTGGCAGCGGTGGCTTCCGGATTGCACGCCCTCGCGAAGGGGGTCGGAGAGCACTTCCGCAGTGGCGGGGTCCGGCAGACGATGATCGAGTTCGACGACGGCGTCCTGCTGGTGACGGCGGCGGGCGACGGCAGTTGTCTGTGCGTCCTCGCCGGTTCGGACGCGGACATCGGGCAGGTCGGCTACGAGATGACCCTGCTGGTGAACAAGGTCGGCGAGCACATGGGCCTGGCGGCCCGCGAGACACCGTAGTCACTCCATGGAGTGATCTCAGCACGGATTGTTGCGCTGGGTGATGGCGCGGCCTACTCTGATGACAGAGCGTAGTCAGAGTGACGGAAGAAGGCCCCCATGTCCCCCCACCCCACCCAGCAGCACACCGAGCCGGTCACCGAGCGCGAGCACGGGAAGACCGCTGCGCACCCCCACCCGGCCCAGCCCTCGCCGGTCCCGCCCGACGAGGGTCCCCCGGCCCCGCCGCTGCTCGGCGGCGAGGACGACACCCGGCCGCGGACCGGCGATGTGCCCACCGGGGCATGGACCCGGAGCACCCGCACCGCCGCACGCGAACTGGGCCTGCGCCGCCACGAGTTCGAGGCGGCGATCGATCTGGGCGCCCTGCCCACCCTGCCCTGCGGCCCACCGCCCTGGCGCCGCAGAGTGCCGCGCGCCGCACTCGACCGGCTGCGCGGGGACCGCCGCACCCGGGCCGGGCTGCGGGACCGCGTCCACCTGGTCGACGCCACCGGCGGGGCCGCACTGCTCGGCATCAGCACCGCCCGCTTCACCCGGCTGGCCAGAGGCGGCTGCTTCAGCCCCGTCGGCTTCCATCTCAACCGCTACCGGGCGCTGGTGTGGCGATACGCCGCCGGTGAGCTGCGCGACTTCGCCGGGTACTGCCCGCACCTGCTGCGCGGCCGGGCCCCGGACGGGCTGCGCAGGACACTGGCCGCCGGCACGGACTGGCGGCCCAGAAAATGGCGGGGCCGCCGCACCGCCCTGCTGGCCCGGCAGGCCACCGGACCCTGGGAGAAGGCCGCCGTGCCCGCCGCCGTCCTCGAACCGCCGACCCTGCGCGAGCTGGTCCCCGACCCCGAGGAGCGGACCCTGCTGCGCCTGCTGCGCCCGCCGCTGCTTCCGGCCGATCCGGGCGGCACCCGCACCGAACGCATCCGGGAGATCCTGCGGGCCACCGACCCGGACGAAGTCCGCTGGTACCGCTCGCTGCTGGGGCGCCACCTCACCGAGGCCAGGGCCGCCCGTCCCGCACCCGGAAAGGACCAGGCGCCGTGTCCTCCCCGATGACCGGCGCGATCAGCCGGGTGGGGTCACAGCTGCCCGACGTCCACCACGTGCAGGACGGCCCGCCCCTCGGCGTCCGACGCCGTGAGGTCCACCTCCGCCGTGATGCCCCAGTCGTGATCACCCGCCGGATCCGCGAACGTCTGCCGCACCCGCCACAGACCGTCCTCGGGCCGCTCCTCGATGCTCAGCAGCTTGGGCCCCCGCGCGTCGGGGCCGGTGCCCAGCTCGTCGTACTCCTCCCAGTACGCGTCCATCGCCCGGGCCCACCGCTCCGCGTCCCAGCCCGCCTCGCCGTCCAGCTCCCCGAGTTCGGCGGTGCGGTCCCACGCGGCCAGCTCCACCCGGCGGAAGAGCGCGTTGCGCACCAGCACCCGGAACGCCCTGGCGTTCGCGGTGACCGGCTTGACCTGGTCGGCCCGCTCCTGCGCCTGCTCCGCGTCCTCCTCGGCCGGGTTGGCCAGCTGCTCCCACTCGTCCAGCAGACTGGAGTCCACCTGGCGGACCAGCTCGCCCAGCCATGCCGTGATGTCCTGGAAGTCCTCCGACTTCAGATCATCGGGAACCGTGTGCTCCAGAGCCTTGTAGGCACCGGCCAGATACCGCAGCACGATGCCCTCGGTACGGGCCAGTTCGTAGGCGGAGACGAACTCGGAGAAGGTCATCGCCCGCTCGTACATGTCGCGCACCACCGACTTGGGCGACAGCGGGTGGTCACCGACCCAGGGGTGGCTCCTGCGGTAGACGCCGTAGGCGTGGAACAGCAGCTCCTCCAGCGGCTTGGGATAGCTGATGTCCATCAGCCGCTCCATCCGCTCCTCGTACTCCACCCCGTCCGCCTTCATGGCGGCGACCGCCTCGCCCCGCGCCTTGTTCTGCTGGGCCGCAAGGATCTGCCGCGGATCGTCCAGGGTGGACTCCACGACCGACACCATGTCCAGCGCGTAGGAGGGCGATTCCGGGTCCAGCACCTCGAACGCCGCGAGGGCGAAGGTCGACAGCGGCTGGTTGAGCGCGAAGTCCGCCTGGAGATCCACCGTCAGCCGGACGATCCGGCCCTGCGCGTCGGGCTCCGGCAGCCGTTCCACCACCCCGCCGTCCAGCAGCGACCGATAGATGGCGATCGCCCGCCGGATGTGCCGCAGCTGCGCCCGGCGCGGCTCGTGATTGTCCTCCAGCAGCCGCCGCATCGCCTCGAAGGCGTTGCCAGGGCGGGCGATGACCGACAGCAGCATCGCGTGCGTGACCCGGAACCGCGAGGTCAGCGGCTCCGGTTCGGAGGCGATCAGCTTCTCGAAGGTGGACTGGGACCAGTTCACGAACCCCTCGGGGGCCTTCTTGCGCACCACCTTGCGGCGCTTCTTCGGGTCCTCGCCCGCCTTGGCGAGCGCCTTCTCGTTCTCCACCACGTGCTCGGGCGCCTGCGCCACCACGAAGCCCGCCGTGTCGAACCCGGCCCGCCCGGCCCGGCCCGCGATCTGGTGGAACTCCCGGGCCCGCAGCACCCGGACACGGTTGCCGTCGTACTTCGTCAACGCGGTGAAGAGCACCGTGCGGATCGGCACATTGACCCCCACCCCCAGGGTGTCCGTGCCGCAGATGACCTTCAGCAGCCCGGCCTGGGCCAGCTTCTCCACCAGCCGCCGGTACTTGGGCAGCATCCCGGCGTGGTGCACCCCGATGCCGTGCCGCACGAACCGGGACAGATTGCGGCCGAAGGAGGTGGTGAACCGGAAATTACCGATCAGCGCGGCGATCTGGTCCTTCTCCGCCCGGGTGCACATGTTGATGCTCATCAGGGCCTGGGCCCGCTCCACGGCCTGGGCCTGCGTGAAGTGCACGATGTAGACGGGGGACTGGTGCGTCTCCAGCAGTTCGGTGAGGGTGTCGGTGAGCGAGGTGGTGCGGTACTCATAGCTGAGCGGCACCGGACGGGTGGCGGAGCGCACCACCGCCGTGGGGCGCTTCGTACGCCGGGTCAGATCCTCCTCGAACCGCGCCATGTCGCCGAGCGTCGCGGACATCAGGACGAACTGCGCCTGCGGCAGCTCCAGCAGCGGGATCTGCCACGCCCAGCCGCGGTCCGGCTCGGCGTAGAAGTGGAACTCGTCCATCACCACCTGGCCGATGTCCGCCTCGGCGCCGTCCCGCAGCGCGATGGAGGCCAGCACCTCGGCGGTGCAGCAGATCACCGGAGCATCGGCGTTGACCGAGGCGTCCCCGGTGAGCATGCCGACGTTCTCGGTCCCGAAGATCTTGCACAGGTCGAAGAACTTCTCCGAGACCAGCGCCTTGATCGGCGCGGTGTAGAAGGTCACCTCGTCCCGGGCCAGCGCGGCGAAGTGCGCGCCGGCCGCCACCAGGGACTTGCCGGACCCGGTCGGCGTGGACAGGATGACGTTCGCCCCCGAGACCACTTCGATCAGCGCCTCCTCCTGAGCGGGGTACAGGGAGATCCCCCGCTCTTCGGCCCATGACGAGAACGCGTCAAAGAGGGCATCGGGATCGCTGTCGGCAGGCATCTGATCGATAAGGGTCACCATCCCATACTGCCTGCACCCGGCCGTGAAACCGCAACCGGCTGCTCATCCCAAGATCACATGGGACTACGCTGAGCCGCCAACAGAACTGCACAGACGACGAGTAGAAGGCGGGGGCGCTGCCAAATGATGGGACCGGCGCATTCACTGTCCGGCGCGATGGCCTGGCTGGGGGTGGGCCTGGTAGCCGCCGCCGCGGACCATCCGATGCCCTGGCCCGTCCTGCTGGCCGGAACACTGATCTGCGCGGGCGCCGCCCTCGCACCCGACCTCGACCAGAAGGGCGCCACCATCTCCCGCGCCTTCGGTCCACCCTCCCGATGGCTGGCCGGGCTGATCGACAAGCTCTCGGTGACCGTCTACAACGCCACCCGCGGCCGGCGCGACCGGCGCCGCTCCGGCGGCCACCGCACCCTCACCCACACCTGGGTCTGGGCCCTGCTCATCGGCGTCGGCTTCTCGGCCGCCGCCGTGATCTTCGGCCGCTGGGCCGTGCTCATCATCCTGTTCATCCACATGGTGCTCGCCGTGGAAGGGCTGCTGTGGCGGATGGCCCGGATGTCCAGCGACGTCCTGGTGTGGCTGCTCGGCGCCACCAGCGCCTGGATCCTGGCCGCCGTCCTCGACGAGCCCGGCAACGGTTCCACCTGGCTGTTCGCCGAGCCCTATCTGTGGCTGGGGATCCCCATCGTGCTGGGCGCCATGGTCCACAACTTCGGTGACGCCCTCACCATCTCCGGTGTCCCCGTGCTGTGGCCGCTGACGATCAAGGGCCGTCGCTGGTACCCCGTCGGCACCCCCTCCTTCATGCGCTTCAAGGCCGGTGCCTGGGTGGAGAACAAGGTGCTGATGCCGGTCTTCATGGTGGTCGGCGCGGCCAGCGGCATCGGCGCCCTCGTCCTGGCCGCCTGACCCGTCCCACCACCCCCGGCCCCGGCCGCCGCGCAGCACGGGCCCCGGCCGGGAGGACGGAGCCCCCGCGGTCGGACCGTCCGCGCCGCCCGGCAGCCGGGGCCGTTCAGCCCGGGCCGGGGCGGTGGGACGGGCCCGGCCCGGGACGATGCAGCACCCGGTTCCGTACGGCTCGCGCCGCCCGGCGGCCGGGGCCGGCAGGGCGGAACGACGGACCGGGAGAGGACCCGCTGCCCTCGCGCGGCGCGGGCCCGGCCCTCGGGGCCGGGCGCCGGGAACGCCTCGCCCCGACCTCCCCGGGGAGGCCCCGGCCCCTGCTC
>NZ_JBHWJL010000288.1:0-6667 GCF_042731495.1 Streptomyces sp. NPDC059853 | reverse complement strand
GCGTTCCGGCCCCGGCCGTCTGTCGGTCTGATTGCGGGCCGTCAGTACCCTGTGTAGGTGCCGGTGAGCTTGTCCGTGTTGCTGGCGCCTTCCAGGGGCTCCAGAATCAGATCCGACTGCGGGTCGTCGGTATCAACAGACAGAGAGTAAGCCGACAGCGGAGTACAGCCGCCGCTCGTCTCGCCGGGGCTGACGAGGATGTCGCCGCCGTTGATGTCACCGGATACCATCTCGAACTCCCAGGTGCAGGTATCGCCGCTGATGGTCATCGCGAGATCGCCTGGGTAGGAGATGTTCTCCGTGGTCAAGGTCGCCAAGCCCTCACCCGGGATGTCGACCTCCCAGGACTTGTTGGCCATCGCGAACGGCATGCTGTCTCGCCCTGGTCCGCTTATGGCCATCCCGTAGTCGTACTCCATCCCGGCGTCCGGGACTGTCCACCGGACCTTGTCGTTGTTCAGCTCCAGGGTCTGGTTGCCGAGCGCTGTACAGGACGCGGTGCTGGGCACCGTCTCCGTCATCGTGTTGGAGAAGGTCAGCACTCCGCCGGTGGTATCCAGTAGCTGGCCCTCGCCCTTGCACAGCACATCGCCGTACAGGTCCCACGTCGTGAGCACGTAGTCCCCGTCGTCATTGGTGTTGATCTCCATACGGCGCAGTCCCGTGCTGCCGTTCGGTGTCGTGACCTCGCCCTCCCAGGCCGAGTAGGTCAGCTCGTACGGGATCTCGCTGGTGTCGATGTTCCCCGGCTCGGGGTCGACCGGATCGGGCTCCGGCTCCGGCTCCGGCTCCGGCTCGGGCGCCGGGTCACCGGACGGATCGGTCTGCCCGCCCCGGTCCCGGTCCCCGTCGGCCTGGTTCTTCTTGTCGTCTCCGCCGGACAGCGCCAGCGCGACACCGACGGCGATGCCGAAGACCGCGAGGGCGGCGGCGACCAGGATCCAGGTGAACTTCTTCTTGCCGTTCGGCTGCTGGCCACCGGGGCCGCCGGGGCCGCCGGGCCCGACCGGGTAGACGGCGTTCAGGCTCTGGTGCCCGTACGGCGTGGGCTGGCCGGTGCCCGGGCCCTGCGGCGGGTAGCCGTACCCCTGGACCTGCTGGGACGGGTAGCCGTAGCCGGCGGCCGGCTGGCCGTACGGCGTGGGCTGGCCGGTGCCGTACATCCCCGGGGGCGGCGCCGCCGAGGTCATGGTCTGCATCGCGTCCATGCCCGCCGGGCCCTGCCCGGGCGGCGGGCTGGGCGGCGGGGTGCCGGGCGCGCCGGTGGGCATCGCCTGGGTCGGGGTGGGTATCGCTCCCGGCGGCGGCGGGGTCATCGGCCCGCTCACCGGCGGCTGCTGCGGCGGGGACGGCGGCGGTGTGCCGGGGGCGGCCGGCATGCCCACGGACGACGGGGGCGCGGAGGGCATCGCGGGCGGCGGCGACATGGCCGGCCGGGGCGGGGCCACCAGCGGGTCCTCGGAGTCGAGCAGGTCCACGGCGTGCTTGCCGAGCTTGGCGATCAGCGCGCCGGGCAGCCACGGCTCGTCGTCGCCGATCTCGTCCGCGTCGACGGTGCGCTCCAGCAGCGACTGGAGGCCGGGGCGCTCGCCGGGCATCTGCCGCAGGCAGTCCTCGATGAGCGGGCGGATGCCGTCCGGGACACCGTCGAGGTTCTTCTCGTCCTGCACGATGCGCAGCATGAGGGCGTGCATCGCGCTGTTGGCGTCGCCGAAGGGGGTGTGGCCGGTGGCGGCGAAGGTGAGGACCGAGCCCAGACAGAAGATGTCGCTGGCCGGGGTGACCAGTTCGCCGCGGCACTGCTCGGGCGACATGAAGCCGGGCGAGCCGACGGCGGCGCCGGTCCGGGTCAGGCCCTCGCCGTGCGCCTCCAGGGCGCGGGCGATGCCGAAGTCGATGACCCGGGGGCCGTCGATGGTGATCATGATGTTCGAGGGCTTGAAGTCCCGGTGCACCAGCCCGGCGGCGTGGATGTCACGCAGCGCGCGGACCAGACCGTTCGCCAGGATCAGCAGAGTGCGCTCGGGCAGCTTGCCGTAGGTGGAGGTGACCACCTCGTGCAGGGAGGGGCCCGCCACGTAGCCGGTCGCGACCCAGGGGGTCTCCGCCTCGGTGTCGCAGTCGAGTACCGGCGCGGTGAACTCGCCGCCCACCCGGCGGGCGGATTCGACCTCCTGCTGGAAGCGGCGGCGGAATTCAGGCTGCCGGGCGAGTTCCGGCTGCACCAGTTTTACGGCCACCGTGCGTCCGCGGTCGGAACGGGCCAGATAAACGCTGCCCATCCCGCCGGCGCCCAATTTCCCCAGCAGCCTGTACTGGCCCACGCGTTGGGGATCGGTGGGCCCGAGCGGTTTCATGCTGTGGTACTCCTCTTCGCTCGCGTAAGCCCCCTGAGGATACGGGTGCCTGTACGTGTACATGGGGACAGAAGCTGAACCCTAGCCGGTTCCCGTATCGGGGTGTGAGCTTCCGCTCCTTGCCAATTCGTGATCTGGATCTTCAAATACCGATCACATACTGATCGGTAGGGGTAACGGGACCTATTGCCGGTAGAACTGCAGGGTCCGCCCGCCCGGATCGTCGACCCAGCCGACCGTGATCGTGTCGTCCGCGCCGCGGCCGACCGTCAGCCGGGGAGCGCTGAACTCGCCGCAGGTGTCGAGATCGGCGTCGGAGCGTGAGGCCACGTACAGATCGGGGCCGAGCACGACCTCCCGCTCGAAGACCTGCACCAGGTGGTTCTCCCACACACAGGTGCCGCGGTCGTCGTTCCACTCCTCGTAGGTGAACACCACCTCGCCGATGGCGCCCTCGGTGACGGTGAGGGTGGTGGTCCACTCGACCTCGTCCTCGTCCGTCCAACTGTCGCCCCACTCGCCGACGAGCAGGTCCGGCGTCCGGTCGCCGCGACCGCGCTCCAGGTCGATCTCCTCACCGGCGAAGGCGAGCGTCATGGCGTCCGTGCCGGTGGCCGTCATCACCTGCACCTCGGGGGTGTCCGGGGCCGGGCAGTCCTCGCCCACCGCGCCGGCGGGGACGGCCCAGGCGGGTTCGGCGCGGAACTCCAGGTCCTCACCGGCGTCGAAGGCGCTCAGCCGCATGTCGTAGGCGCACAGCAGGCGCGCGCTCACGGCGGTCACGGTGCCGACGCTCTCCCCCGTGTCGCCCTGGGTGACGTCCAGCCGCACGCCGTGCCAGACGCGCTCGCCCTCGTCGTCGGTGGTCTGGTACTCGCCCTGCCAGGCACCGAGGTACTCCTCGGTGATGTCGGAGCCGGCGGCGCCGTCGTTCCTGATGAGGTTCGCCGTGACGATGCCTCCCGCGATCAGCGCGACGAACGCCACACAGAGCGCGACGATCGCGGGGACCGATAGGCGCCGGCGGCCCGGCGGTGGCTGCTGCCCCTGAGGGGTGGGGGCGTACGACTGCTGGGAGGGCGGCCCGAACCCGCCGGAGGGCGGCCCGTAGGGGCCGGGCCGGCCGTACGGCGTCGGCACCGGGCCGCCGAACTGCGGCTGCTGGGGCGGGCCCGCGGGGGCGAGGGGCGCCGTGGGGCCGGGAGTGGGGGCGGGAGCGGGAGGGGTGGCGGGGGACGCGGACTCCGGGGCCGGGCCCGCCGGTGCCGGGGTGCGGACCGCCGGCTGGTCCACCCGGCTGCGCGGGTCCTCCGAGTCGAGCAACTGGACGGCGTGCCGCCCGAGCTGGGCCACCAGCGCGCCCGGCAGCCACGGCTCCCCGTCCGGCCCGGCCGCCGTGTACCGCTCCAGGTCCGCGAGGGTGGGCCGGGCCGCCGGGTCCTTGGCGAGGGTGGCGGCGATCAGTCCGCGCAGGCGCTCGGGGAGACCGGCCAGATCCGGCTCCTCCTCGGCGATGCGGAACAGCAGGATGTGCACGCCGCTGTCGAGCGCCCCGTACGGGGTGCGGCCGGTCGCCGCGTAGGCCAGCACCGAGCCGAGACAGAACACGTCGCTGGCGGGGGTGAGGCGCTCGCCGCGTATCTGCTCGGGGGACATGAAGCCGGGGGAGCCGACGGTGGCGCCGGTGCGGGTGAGCCCGTCGCCCGGCCCCGCCTCCAGGGCGCGGGCGATGCCGAAGTCGATGACGCGCGGCCCGTCGATGGTCAGCAGCACATTGGACGGTTTGAGGTCGCGGTGCACCAGCCCGGCGGTGTGGATGTCCCGCAGCGCCAGGGTGAGGCCGCCTGCCAGCAGCAGGACGCTGCGCTCCGGCAGTGGCCCGAAGTCCCGGCCCACCACCTCGTGCAGGGAGGGGCCGGCGATGTACCCGGTGGCGACCCACGGGGTCGCCGCCTCGGTATCGGCGTCCAGGACGGGAGCGGTCCAGCGCCCGCCGACGCGCCGCGCGGCGGTGATCTCCAGCGCGAACCGCCGCCGGAAGTCCTGCTCCTGCGCCAGCTCGGGCCGGATGGTCTTGACGGCCACGGTCCGGCCGCGGTCGGAACGGGCCAGGTACACCTGTCCCATCCCGCCCTCACCCAGCCGGGCCAGCAGCCGGTAGTCACCGATGTACCGCGGGTCCTGTGGCGTCAGCGGGTCCATGTGAAACGAACTCCCCCGTTCGGAACCTTTGTGCCTCATTGAGGATAGAGGCCCCGACCGACGGCTGTGTCAAGCCGAGTTGGCCATCCGCTGCTGCTGGAGCCGGCTGAGCCGCTGCACGAAGACGAGGGCGGCGACGGCCGCCAGGAACATCAGGAACTCACCGACCACGGTCACCCCCATCATCGCCCGTGCCGCCTGGACGTTGGCCCCCACGGTGTGCCAGGTGTCCCAGGTGAGCGGCAGGTGGGAGAGCGCCAGCCACAGCGCCCACAGCGCCCACCAGAAGTCGACCACCTTCATGGGGGGATAGGCCTGGGGGTGGCTGGCCCGCCAGATGTCCCGGGCGATGCCGTGGGGCAGGAACAGCATGCCGATCGGGATGAACCAGGACCCGATCGCCATGGCCTTCCCGTACCGGATCCGTCCGGGCGCGAAGACCTCGGCGTTGTGCCGCACCCGGTGGAACCACAGCAGCCACACGGCGCCGGTGGCCAGCATGAGGGCCCCGGAGCCGAGGGCCAGGATGTCGGCGAGCCCGGCCAGACTCCGGACCCCCCCGCTGTCCAGGAAGCCGGCCGTGTCGGCCCCGTCCCAGACCATCAGCTTCTCGGTGATCCACAGGTACTGACTGAGCGTGAAGGTGGAGGTCACCATGGCGAGCACCAGCATCCAGGTGAGCGCCTTGGTGAGCCCTTTGACGGGTTTCGTCGCGGGCACGGCCTGCTTGGCCGCGGTGGTCCCCCAGGATCCGCCGGACCCCCCCGCCGGGGCGGACTGCGCCGCCCGCACCCCCGGTGCCCCCTGCGGAGCCGCCACCTGAGTGGGCGTCGGGCCCGCCAGCGGGGTGGTGAGGGCAGGACCGAACCCGGGTGGGGCGGGCGCGCTGCCGTGCGCCGGGGTGCTCTGCTGCCCGGCGGACGGGGCGGCGGCCACGGCGGCCATCTGCGGGGCGGCCGGCGCGGGGGTGTCCCGCGGCTGCCGGGCGCCCGGCAGCGGGTCCGGGTCCTCGGAGTCCAGCAGCCGCACCGCGTGCCGCCCCAGCTGGGCCAGGACCTCGGCGGGCAGCCAGGCGCCGCTCGGCGGCTCGCTGCCGGTGACCTCCAGCAGGTCGGCGACGGAGGAGCGGACCTCCGGGTCCTTGTTCAGACATCCGCTGATCAGCTCGCGCAACCGCCCCTCGGGCACCCCGTCCAGCTCGGGCTCCTCCTGCACGATCCGGTACATGAGGGCGTGCCCGCCACTGTCGGTGGTGCCGAACGGCAGCCGCCCGGTGGCGGCGTAGGCGAGCACCGAGCCGAGACAGAACACGTCGCTGGAGGCCGTCAGCCGCTTGCCCATGATCTGCTCGGGCGACATGAAGCCGGGCGAGCCGATCACCGAGCCGGTCCGCGTCAGCCCGCCGCCGGTCACCCCGTCGTAGGCGCGCGCGATCCCGAAGTCGATGACCCGCGGGCCGTCGATGGTGATCAGCACGTTGGCCGGCTTCAGGTCGCGGTGCACCAGGCCCACGGCGTGGATGTCCCGCAGCGCCTGGAGCAGACCGGACGCCAGCGTCAGCACGGACTGCTCCGGCAGCGGGCCGTAGTCCTCGGACACCACCTGATTGAGCGTGGGCCCCGCGATGTACCCGGTGGCCACCCAGGGCGTCTCGGCGTCGGTGTCCGCGTCCAGCACGGGCGCCGTCCACTGGCCGCCGACCCGGCGGGCGATGGTGATCTCCTGGGCGAACCGCCGGCGGAACTCCGGCTCCCTGGCGAGCGCCGGCTGCACGGTTTTGACGGCGACCGTACGGCCCCGGTCGGAGCGGGCCAGATACACCTGCCCCATCCCGCCCTCGCCGAGCTTCCCCAGCAGCTGGTACGCGCCGATGGTGCGCGGGTCTTCGGGCGCGAGCGGTCGCATGAGCGGCGTTTCCTCCCCCGGTTTGCGGTCCCGAACGCCACCGAGAATAGAGGCCGATCACCGCTCGCCGTACCGCAGGAGCCCTCGGGCAGCCCCGGTAGCGCCCGGTGCTGCCCGCCGTGCCGCCCGGATCCGGCGCCCGTTGCCCGGCCCGGACGGGGGCTGGCTGCACCGGCCCGCCGACGCGCGCGGCGCTGCCCGCG
>NZ_JBHWJL010000287.1:0-6711 GCF_042731495.1 Streptomyces sp. NPDC059853 | reverse complement strand
CCCCTGGACGGTTCGGAACCCCGCTCGAAAATCCATCAAACGGACCGGGTTACGCAGCCGCTGCTACAGGAGTGCGCCGATCTGTTCATCACCCACGGCGGCTACAACAGCATCCGCGAGGCGGTGCGCACCGCCACGCCCATGGCCGTCATCCCCAACTTCGGGGACCAGCCGCACAACGCCCGCCGGGTGGCGGAACTCGGCCTGGGCCGGCACCTCACCGGCGCCCCGGACCCCGACACCCTGGCCGACGCCTGCCGGCTCATCCTGGACGACCGCGCCATGACGGCCCGGCTGCGCGCCGCCCGCCTCGCGATGCTGTCCCTGCCCGACCTGGCCCAGGCCCCGGCGGACCTCGCGGAGATCGTCACCGGCCACCGCCTGGTGCCGCCCCGCGTCCCCGCGTGAACCCGCCGCCGCGGCCCGTCAATCGGCGGCCGCTCTCAGCACCAGCCGGCGCAGGCGTTGGCGAACCGCTTGAACGCGGCCTGGGTGCCCGACCCGGCGATGCCGTCGATGGCGCCCGTGTAGCCCCAGCTGTTCTTCAGCAGACGCTGGAGTGCCTGGATCGTGCCCGGCCCGACGATCCCGTCGATCGAGCCGGTGTAGCCCCAGTGCCTCTGGAGGTTGCGCTGGAACGCCTTCCAGCTGTTGGTGCCCAGCTGGCCGTCGATGGCGCCGGTGTAGCCCCAGTTCGCCTTCAGCCAGCACTGCACATTCTTGGCCTGCTGGGTACTCAGGCCCAGATTGACCACCGCGAGCGGCGAGACCACCTCGCCGCTCACCGCTGCCGTCTCGCCCTGCGCGGCTGCCGCCGGTCCGGCGGTGGCCAGGCTGCCGGCGCCCACCGCGAGGACGGCGGTCGTGGCGACCAGCGACTTCATCAGAATCTTCGATCGCATTCTCTGCTTCCCCTGTGTGATCGCGAGGGGCAGCACCCGGCGCGGCTCGCGATGGTGTTCCCCCTCTTGGACGACGCGCGCGGGGGCGACCTCGGTCACGGTTCCGACCCCTCGGCCCGGGCGCACGGACGGATCTCGCTCCCCAGCGAGTTCCGCCGCGGACAACAGTGGCGGCTGCGGGTGCCCGGTGAACAGTCGGACTTCGGACATCTGCTGCGGAAGGCAATCAGCCAACCATAGCTGGCCAGAAACACTCCAACGGTGTGCTGAAGGCTCAACCGGGCGTGCTTCCGCCATCGTGCCGGCCCCCGTATCGGCCTCCGGTCCTGGGTCGCACCGCCTATGGGCCCGGGGCCGGGGGTTCCTTACGGTGTGACGTATGACCGAGCCCGCACCGCCGACGCCGTCGTCGGCCCCGACCGCCCCCGCCGTCCCGACCGCCCCCGCGCCCCCCGCCGCACCGCCCGCCGCACCGCCCGCCGCACCGCCCGCCGCACCGCCCGGCGGCGGTGTGCTCAGCGGCCCGTACCGGGCGCTCACCCTCGGCTGCGTGAGCACCATCCTGCTCATCGCCTTCGAGGCCATGGCCATCGGCACCGCCATGCCGGCCGCCGCCGACGCGCTGGACGGCGTCGCCCTGTACGCCTTCGCTTTCTCCGCCTACTTCACCACCTCGCTCCTCGGCATGGTCCTCGCCGGACAGTGGTGCGACCGCGGCGGCCCGGTCGGCCCGGTCGTCACCGGCATCGGCGTCTTCTCCGGCGGACTGCTGCTGTCCGGCGCCGCCCAGAACATGCTCACCTTCGTCGCCGGCCGCGCCGCCCAGGGCGCGGGCGGCGGGCTCGTGATCGTCGCCCTGTACGTCGTCGTACGGCGCGTCTACCCCGAGCAGCTGCGCCCGGCGGCGCTCGCCGCCTTCTCCGCCGCCTGGGTCGTGCCCTCGCTCCTCGGCCCGGTCATCGCCGGAGTCGTCACCGAACACTTCGGCTGGCGCTGGGTGTTCCTCGGCATCACCGTGCTCGTCGTGCTGCCGCTGGCCATCATGCTGCCGCCGCTGCGCCGCAGCGCCTCGGGACCGCCCGCCGAGGGCGCGAAGAAGTTCGACGCCCGCATGCTGCGGCTGGCCGCCGCCGTCGCGCTCGGCGCCGGGCTGCTCCAGTTCGGCGGGCAGGAACTGCGCTGGCTCTCCGCCCTGCCCATCGCGGCCGGGATCGTCCTGGCGGCGCCCGCCGCACTGCGGCTGCTGCCCCCCGGCACCTTCCGCGCCGCCCGCGGACTGCCGTCCGTCATCATGCTGCGCGGCCTCATCTCCGGCGCGTTCATGACCACCCAGACGTTCCTGCCGCTCATGCTGGTGACCGAACGCGGGCTCTCCATCACCCAGGCCGGGCTCGCCCTCGCCGTCGGCGGCGCCGTCTGGGCGCTGGGCTCCTACGCCCAGTCCCGGCCCCGCCTGGAGCCGCACCGCTACCTGCTGGTGCGGGTCAGCACCGTGCTGATCCTGTTCGCCGTCCTGGCCACCCCGCTCGTCCTCATCGAGGCCGTCCCGGTCTGGACACCCGCCGTCACCCTCGCCATCGGCTGCGTCGGCATGGGCTACACCGTCTCCTCGGTCGGCGTGCTGGTGCTGCGGCTCTCCCGCCCCGAGGAGGCCGGCGGGAACGTGGCCTCGCTCCAGGTGTGTGACGCGCTGTCCAATGTGGTGATGCTCACGGCCGTCGGCAGCGCCTTCGCCGCGCTCGGCGGCAGCACCACCGCCGTCGAGGACGCCTCCGCGGTGGGCCCGGGGGCCTTCGTGGTGGTGTACGCGGCGGCGGCCGTCGTCGCCGTCCTGGCCGTCCTCACCGCCGGACGAGTCGCGACAAAGGGGGATATAGCGAATTGAAGTCCGGGTATCCGGGGCGGGCCGCCGGCACGCCGCCCGCCCCGGACACCCGGGTACGCTGGCGCGGTCCGTGTCCTCGCCACCCACCCGCCACCGCCCCCGTCCACCCCCCGGAGACCGTGACTACCACCGCCGCTTCCGCCACCACGGCCGCGTCCGCCACCCACTCCTCCCACCTCTCCCCGGCCTTCCCCGGCCGCGCCCCCTGGGGCACCGCGAGCAAACTGCGGGCCTGGCAGCAGGCGGCGATGGACGCGTACGTACAGGCCCAGCCCCAGGACTTCCTGGCCGTCGCCACCCCCGGCGCCGGGAAGACCACCTTCGCGCTGACCCTCGCCTCCTGGCTGCTGCACCACCACGTCGTGCAGCAGGTGACCGTGGTCGCCCCCACCGAGCACCTGAAGAAGCAGTGGGCCGAGGCCGCCGCCCGGATAGGCATCAAGCTCGACCCCGAGTACAGCTCCGGCCGGCTCGGCGCCGAGTACCACGGCGTGGCCCTCACCTACGCGGGCGTCGGGGTCAAGCCGATGCTGCACCGCAACCGCTGCGAGCAGCGCAAGACCCTGGTGATCCTGGACGAGATCCACCACGCCGGCGACTCCCGCTCCTGGGGCGAGGCGTGCCTGGAGGCGTTCGAGCCCGCGACCCGCCGGCTGGCGCTGACCGGCACCCCGTTCCGCTCCGACACCAACCCCATCCCGTTCGTGGCCTACGCCGACAACGGGGACGGCATCCGCCGCTCCGTCGCCGACTACACCTACGGCTACGGCAGCGCGCTGGCCGACGGCGTCGTGCGGCCCGTCATCTTCCTCTCCTACAGCGGCAGCATGCGCTGGCGCACCAAGGCGGGCGACGAGATCGCCGCCAAGCTCGGCGAGCCGATGACCAAGGACGCCACCTCCCAGGCGTGGCGCACCGCGCTGGACCCCAAGGGCGAGTGGATGCCGGCGGTGCTGAGCGCCGCCGACCGGCGGCTGACCGAGGTACGGCGCGCCATCCCGGACGCCGGGGGTCTGGTCATCGCCACCGACCAGGACTCCGCGCGCGCCTACGCCAAGCTGATCCGCGAGATCACCGGGGAGCGCGCCACCCTGGTGCTGTCGGACGACGGCGGCGCGTCCCAGCGCATCGACGACTTCCGGAGGTCGGACGACCGCTGGATGGTGGCGGTGCGGATGGTGTCCGAGGGCGTGGACGTGCCCCGGCTGGCGGTCGGGGTGTACGCCACCACCATCTCCACGCCGCTGTTCTTCGCCCAGGCCGTGGGCCGCTTCGTGCGCTCCCGGCGGCGCGGCGAGACCGCGTCCGTCTTCCTGCCCACCATCCCGACGCTGCTCGGCTTCGCGCACGAGATGGAGGTCGAGCGCGACCACGTCCTCGACAAGCCCAAGAAGGGCGGCGACGAGGAGGATCCGTACGCGGAGGAGGCCGATCTGCTCAAGGAGGCCGAGCGCGAGCAGGACGAGCCGGACGGTACGGACGACCAGTTGCCGTTCGAGGCCCTGGAGTCGGAGGCCGTCTTCGACCGGGTGATGTACGACGGCGCCGAGTTCGGGATGCAGGCGCACCCGGGCAGCGAGGAGGAGCAGGACTACCTGGGCATCCCGGGGCTGCTGGAGCCGGACCAGGTGCAGATGCTGCTCCAGAAGCGGCAGGCCCGGCAGATCGCGCACAGCAAGCGGCGCCCGGACGACCAGGCCGATCTGCTGGAGGTGCCGGCCGAGCGCCGTCCGGTGGTCACCCACCAGGAGATGATGGAACTGCGGCGCGAACTGAACGGCCTGGTGGGCGCGTACGCGCACCAGTCGGGCAAGCCGCACGGGGTGATCCACACCGAACTGCGCCGGGTGTGCGGCGGTCCGGCCACGGCCGAGGCGACGGCGGGGCAGTTGCGGCAGCGGATGGCCAAGGTGCGGGAGTGGGCGACCCGGATGCGGTGAGCCCGGGGCCGGCTGCCCGGTGCCCGGTCACCGGGTCACCGGGCCGCCGCGACCGGGGTGTTCGACGCGTTCGACAGCGCCGCAGCGGAAGAAAACCGGTCGAATACCGTGCCATCCATGCTCGAATACTGGACAACCCCTTCCGCTGAGCGGTAACGCTGGATAAGTTCCCGGTCACGCTTTGGCAGCCGAAAGGGGGCGTCGTGACTGCGGAGACCTCTCAGACGCTCGACCGGGGACTGCGGGTCCTCAAACTGCTCGCCGAGACCGACCACGGTCTGACCGTCACCGAACTCTCCAAACAACTCGGCGTCAACCGCACGGTCGTCTACCGGCTGCTGGCCACCCTCGAACTGCACGCCCTGGTCCGCCGCGACACCAGCGGCCGGGCCCGGGTGGGCGTCGGGGTCCTCGGGCTGACCCGCCAGGTCCACCCGCTGGTGCGCGAGGCCGCGCTCCCCGCGCTGCGCGCGCTGGCCGAGGACGTCGGCGCCACCGCCCATCTCACCGTGGTGGACGGCAGCGACGCACTCGCGGTCGCCGTCGTCGAACCGAGCTGGACCGACTACCACGTCGCCTACCGGGCCGGGTTCCGCCACCCGCTGGACCGGGGCGCGGCCGGCCGGGCCATCCTGACCGGCCGCTGCAAGGACATCCAGGACGAGGAGGGGTTCGTGCTCACCCACGGCGAACTCGAAGCCGGTGCCAGCGGAGCCGCCGCGCCGCTGCCCCGTGACTGCGGCATCGAGGGCAGCGTCGGCGTCGTCATGCTCAACGAGGCGATACCCCCGGACATCGGCCCGCGCGTGGTGCGCGCCGCCCTCGAAGTCGCCGCCGTCCTGCGGTAGCCGGGCCCCGCCGGGCCCGCCGCCGTCCCCGGGCCCGCCGCCGCCCTCGGCCGCGTGCGGGCGCCGCCGCGCGGTGCGTTAGATTCGGCGGCATGTCCGCCCTCACCAAGCAGTTGACCGGCCCCCGCCGTACCTGGGCGCTCGCGGTGTGCGGCGCCGTGTTCGCCGCGCTGCTCGCGGTCGCCGCCTTCGCGCCGCTGCCGTTCTCCGTCGCGTACCCCGGGCCCACCGCCGACGTGCTGGGGGAGAGCGAGGGCGAGCCGGTGATCACCGTCACCGGCGCCCCGGTGCGCGAGCCCGAGGGCGAACTGCTCATGACCACCATCACCGCCACCGCGCCGGACGCCTCCGTCACCCTCACCGATGTGCTCGGCGGCTACCTCGCCTCCGACCGCGCGGTGCTGCCCACCGAAGCGGTCTACCCGATGGGGGACTCGGTCACCGAGATCCAGGAGCACAACCGGGCGCAGATGACCGAGTCCCAGCACGCGGCCGTCGCCGCCGCTCTCCGTCATCTCGGCCGCGAGGACGAGGACATCGAGGTCACCCTCCGCCTCGACTCGGTCGGCGGGCCCAGCGCCGGGCTGCTGTTCGCGCTCGGCATCATCGATCTGCTGGAGGGCGACGGCCGGGGCGGCGACCTCACCGGCGGCGCCGTCATCTCCGGCACCGGGACCATCGAGGCGGACGGCACGATCGGCCCGGTCGGCGGCGTACCGCTGAAGACCCAGGCCGCGGAACGGGACGGCGCCACCGTCTTCCTCGTCCCCCGCGACGAGTGCGACGCGGCCGCCGCCAACCTCCCCGACGGGCTCCGGCTCATCCCGGTGACGACCCTCTCCGGCGCCGTCGAGGATCTGCGCGCCCTCGCCGACGGCGGCTCCGTGCCCAGCTGCTGAACCCGCCCGCGGCCGGCCGCCGCCCGCGCCCGGGCCACAGGAAACCGCCCCCGCGAGTGCAGGTCGCGGGGGCGGTTGTGGGGGGTGGTGTCCTTACAGATTCCCCCGCCGCGCCTGTTCACGCTCGATTGCCTCGAAGAGAGCTTTGAAGTTCCCTTTGCCAAATCCCAGCGATCCGTGCCGCTCGATCATCTCGAAGAAGACCGTTGGGCGATCCTGTACGGGCTTGGTGAAGAT
>NZ_JBHWJL010000286.1:0-6726 GCF_042731495.1 Streptomyces sp. NPDC059853 | reverse complement strand
GTCGGTCACCGGCCGGGGCGGCACGGGCCGCATCCCCACCCTGGCGGAGACCCGGGCCGCCGCCCCGGCCGACCGGCCCTGACGGCGCCGCCCGGCCCCCGGCCGTACCCCCCGGGGTCAGCCGGTGGCCGGGGCCGCGCCGTACTCCTCGTCGGTGACCGGGGCCAGCCAGTGCACGACGTCATGGGTGGCGTCCGCCTCGTTGAGGGCGAGATGGACCATCAGCCGGTTCGGCGCGGCACCGTGCCAGTGCTCCTCGTCCGCCTCGAACAGCACCCGGTCGCCCGGCCGGATGAGCTCCACCGGCCCGCCCCGGCGCTGGCACAGGCCGATCCCCTCGGTGACGAAGACGGTCTGGCCCAGCGGGTGCCGGTGCCAGTGGGTGCGGGCCCCCGGCATGAAGTGCACCAGGGCGGCGCTGAGCCGGGAGGGCGCGGGGGCGGCGGCCACGGCGTCGATGTACACGTCGCCGGTGAACCAGTCGGCCGGCCCCTTGACGGTGTCGATCGAACTGCGGGTGATCTGCACGGTGCGTCCTTTCCGTCGGCAGGGGCGGGGGAGTGGGGCCCGGGTCAGGGCCTGAGGAGGGCCTTGATCGCGCGCCGCTCGTCCATGGCGCGGTACCCCTCGGCGACCTCCTCCAGCGGCAGCGCGAGGTCGAAGACCCGGCCCGGGTCGATCCGGCCCGCCAGGACCCGGTCGATCAGATCCGGCAGGTAGCGGCGTACCGGGGCGGGGCCGCCGCGCAGCCCGACATGGGAGAAGAACAGCTCCTGGCCGTCGACGGTGACCCCGTGCGGGACCCCGACGAAGCCCACGGTGCCGCCGGGCCGGGCGGAGTGCAGGGCCTGCCGCATGGACTCCGCGGTGCCGACGCACTCCAGCACACTGTCGGCCCCGATACCGCCGGTCAGCTCCCTGATCCGCTCCACCCCCTCCGCGCCGCGTTCGGTCACGATGTCGGTGGCGCCGTAGGCGCGGGCCAGCCGCTGCCGGCTCTCGTGCCGCGACATGGCGATGATCCGCTCCGCGCCCAGCTCCTTCGCCGCGATCACCGCGCACAGGCCGACCGCGCCGTCACCGACGACCACGGCGGTCGAGCCGGGCCGGACCTCGGCGGCGTCGGCCGCCCACCAGCCGGTGCCCATCACATCGGAGACGGCGAGCAGGCTCGGCCACAGCCGCTCGTCCGGCACCTCGTCGGTGGCCACCAGAGTGCCCTGGGCGTTGGGGATGCGCACGTACTCGGCCTGGCAGGTGCTCATGAACTCCCGGTGCAGGCAGTTCGACGGGAAGCCGTTGCGGCAGTTGGCGCAGGTGTTGTCCGAGGTGGCGAACGAACCGACCACGAACTGGCCGGGCCGCACGGCGGTCACCTCGCTGCCGACCTCCTCCACGAAACCGACGTACTCGTGCCCCATCGGATGGGGGTCGCCGATCGGCTCCAGACCGCGCCAGGGCCACAGATCGGAGCCGCACACGCAGGTCACGGCGGTACGGATGACCGCGTCGGTCGGCCGCAGAATCCGGGGATCCTCCAGGGACTCGAAACGGACGTCGCCGGGGGCGTGGATCACTGCTCCGCGCATCGGGGAGGCTCCTTACCTGCTGGGCCGCCGGTACCGGGGCACCGGAAGCCGCCGAACGGGTGACGGGACCCGGCGCGGACGGCACGGCGGCCACCCGCAACCCCGGGGCCCGGGCGCTCGGGCCCGCTCCCCGGCGGGGACGGACGACGAGCGCCACGACCTCCAGGTAACCCCCGCCGCGGGCGCGCAGCGAGTCACCGCTGAGGGGTGTACCAGCGGTACATCCCTCGGCCGCGCCCCGGGCGGTACCGTCGGGGTGTGGACAACCGTGCCGAGGTCCGCGAGTTCCTGACCTCGCGGCGCGCCAGAATCAGCCCGCAGCGGGCGGGCCTGCCCGCCGGACCCCGGCGGCGGGTGCCCGGACTGCGCCGGAGCGAGGTCGCCGCCCTCGCGGACATGAGCGTCGAGTACTACGCCAAGCTGGAGCGCGGCACCCTCGCCGGCGTCTCCCCGGCCGTCCTGGAGGCGGTCGCCCGCGCCCTTCTGCTCGACGACGCCGAACGGGCCCACCTGTTCCACCTGGCCCGGGCCGCCGACGGCTCCGACCTCCTCGCCCGCCCCCGGCGCCGCGCGGGACGGACCTGGACCCCGCACCGCAGCCTCCAGTGGACCCTGGACGCGATCACCGCCGGACCGGCCTTCGTCCGCAACGGGCGCATGGACATCCTGGCCGCGAACCCGCTGGCCCGCGCCTTCTACAGCGACCTGTACGCGACGGGCGGCAACCAGGCCAACCTGGCCCGCTTCCAGTTCCTCGACCCCGCCGCACGGCACTTCTACCCCGACTGGGAGGCATTCGCGGACATGGCCGTGGCGATCCTGCGCACCGAGGCCGGCCGCGACCCCCACGACAAGGACCTCCACGATCTCGTCGGCGAGCTGTCCACCCGCAGCGACGCCTTCCGCACCCGGTGGGGCGCCCACGACGTCCGCCTGCACGGCACGGGCACCAAGCGCTTCCACCACCCGCTGGTCGGCGCGCTCACCCTCGCCTACGAAGGGCTCGACATGGCCGCCGAACCCGGCCTCACCCTCACCGTCTACACCGCCGAGCCCGGCTCGCCCTCCGAGGAGGGACTGCGGCTGCTCGCCTCCTGGACCTCCCCCGAGGACCCGGCCGCCCGGCCGGCGCGGACACCCCCCGTCGGCTGACCGCGCCCGGCGACCGGGGCGGGACGGGGCGGGACCGGGCGCCCGCCGGTCCCGGGCTCAGCCGCGCCCGGCCCGTGCCCGTCCCGGCCGGAGGCGCCGGTCAGGCCTCACGCGTCCGCGGCTGGAGGATCTCCGCCATGCGCTCCTCGCGCCACTGCCGCAGCAGCGCGTGGAAGGCGACGGCACCGTGCGGGTAGGAGGACGGACCGCTCGGCCGGCCCCGGCCCTCGGCGTTGTAGTAGCCGGGGGTGCACTCGGCGTGGAACCAGGCGTGATCGGGGGCTCCGTCCGCGAGGGAGGCCAGCCAGGCGTCCTCGGCCTCCCGCGACGGTTCGACGAGCGCGCCCTTGGCTTCGGCGGCGGCGACCAGCGCGGCGGCGTGGACCGCCTGTTCGTCCAGGACATGGGTGAAGTTGACGCTGCTGGCGTTCTGCAGCGACCCCAGCTGGATGAGGTTCGGGAATCCGTTGCTGGTCAGGCCGTGCAGGGTACGGGGGCCCTGCCGCCCCCAGGTGTGCAGCAGCTGGTGGCCGCCCCGGCCGTGGACCGGAAGCGTCCCGGAGAGGATGCCCGAGACGCCGACGGAGAAGCCGGTGGCGAAGATCAGGCAGTCCAGCGCGTACTCCCGGTCCCCGACCACCACCCCGGTCTCGGTGACCCGTTCGATGCCGTGGGTGTCCGCGGTGTCGACCAGGGTCACGTTGTCGCGGTTGAACGCCGGGTAGTAGAGGTCGGAGAATCCGGGACGCTTGCACGCGTAGCGGTACCAGGGTTTCAGCTTCTCCGCGGTCCCGGGGTCGGTGACCGACTCCTCGACGCGGGCCCGCAGTTCGTTCATCTTCGCCGCGTCGGCGATCTCGTACGCGGCTTCGAAGGCGTCCCGGTCGCCCTGGCGCCGGAAGCTCGGCAGCAGCTTCTCCAGCAGCTGGGCCGACGCGGTCCACCGGTCCGCGACGAGGTCCTCGCCGGCCGGCTCGCCCGAGACGATGCGCAGGAAGTTGTCGCGGCGCTCACGGGCCCAGCCGGGGCGGCCGGCACCGACATCCTCCGGCGTGGTGCGCCGGTTGGCCCGCACGTCCACACTCGACGGCGTGCGCTGGAAGACCAGGACGTGCGCCGCGTCCCGGGCCAGCATCGGGATGACCTGGATTCCGGTGGCGCCGGTGCCGACGACGCCGACCCGCTTGTCCGCGAGGCCGGTCATCCCGCCCTCCGGGGTGCCGCCGGTGTACGCGTAGTCCCAGCGCGAGGTGTGGAAGGTGTGGCCCGCGAACGTCTCGATGCCGGGGATGCCGGGCAGCTTCGGCTCGGAGAGGGTGCCGGTGGCGGTGATGACGTACACGGCACGGAAGGCGTCGCCCCGGTCGGTGCGCACCAGCCAGGTCTCGGTCGCCTCGTCCCACTCCAGTGAGGTGACGGCCGTGGAGAACAGCGCGTCCGCGTAGAGGTCGTAGGTGTCCGCGATCCGCATCGCGTGGCGCCGGATCTCCTCGCCCGGCGCGTACTTCCACTCGGGGACGTAGCCGGTCTCATCCAGCATCGGCAGATACACGTGCGACTCGATGTCGCAGTGGATGCCCGGGTAGCGGTTCCAGTACCAGGTCCCGCCGAAGTCGCTGCCCTTGTCCACCATCCGGATCCGCGCCACGCCCTGCTGCCGCAGCCGGGCTCCGGCGAGTATCCCGCCGAATCCGCCGCCGACGACGGCGACGTCGACGGTGTCCCGGACCGGTTCGCGTCCGGCCGGTTCCGGGGCGTACGGGTCGGCGGCCCAGTAGCCGAAGTCGGCTTCGGCCGCCCGGTACTGGCGCGGGCCGTCGGGGCGTACCCGGCGTTCGCGTTCGGCGCGGTAGCGCGCGCGCAGTGCGGCGATCTCGTCGGCGGTGGGGGTGTGAGGGTTCGTCATGTGGGGTCTCGATCCTGTCGATCGCTGCTCGCGGGATCAGCCGGCCACCCGTCAGCTGGGCCGGGTGCGCTGTCACCTGGGGGCGGCGACTACTCTAACAACCGACCGGACAACGTTGTCCGGTTAGGTGTTCGTGGACCGCGCCGCCCGGGGCCCGCTCCGGACGGCGCACGGCGTCCGCACCCAACGGACCGAAGGAGCAACCCCCATGCGACGACGCACGATCCGGCCCGCCGCGGCACTGGCCGCGGCCGGTGCCCTGGCCCTCACCGGCTGCGCGGCGGACCCCGGGGCCCCGGCGGCGGGCGCCGCACCCGGCGAGGCCGGACGCACCCTGCACGCCGAGCGGGTCATGCGGCTGACCCAGGTGCATCCGCAGACCGGGATGACCCTGCTGGAAGGCCCCGTCTTCGACGAGGACGGCCACCTCCTCGTCGTGGACGTCACCGCGCCCGCGGGCGAACCCAAGGTGATCCGCGTCGACCTCGACGAGGGCACCTGGGACTCGCTGTTCACCGACGACCGGGGGGCCTACACCTCGGCCCAGTTCAGCCCGCACGACGGGCGGCTCTACCTGACGGACTTCGTGGGCGGCGCCGTCGTCAGCATCGCCCCGGACGGCAGCGACCCGCAGACCTTCTTCTCCGGCGACATCGACGGCGCCCCGATGAACCCCGACGACCTGGCCTTCGACCCGCGGGGCAACCTCTACCTCAGCGACTCGCGCGGCATGACCGAGGGCGAACCGCTCGGCCGCGTGGTCCGCATCGACCGGGACGGCGAGGAGGCCACGGTCCTGGCCGACGGACTCGCCGCGACCAACGGCATCTCCTTCGACGCCGGCTACGACGGGCTGTGGATCAGCGAACTGCTGGAGAACCGGATCTCCTACCTCCGCCTCGACCCGGAGGGCGCGGTGACCTCCCGGCACACCGCCGTCCACGTCGACGGCGGGATCGCCCAGACCGACTCGATCGCCGTGGACGCGGACGGCAACCTCTACCAGGCGCTGCACGGCAGGCCCGCCATGCTCGTCTACAGCCCGCACGGCGACCACCTGGCGACCGTGGAGATCCCGGCCGGCCACGAGGGCCTCGAATCCGCGACGAACGTCGCCATCACCCCCGGCGGCACCACGGCCTATCTGACCGTCAGCGGCCCCGCCGGGGGCTACCTGTACACCTTCGAAGCACTGGCGGAAGGCACCCGGCAGTCCAACGGCGGCTGATGCCCCGTCCGTTCAGCCCGTGAAGGGCCGCACGGGCCCGACCTCGACGCCGAGCAGCCGCCAGGCCGCCAGTGCCCGGCGCTCCCGCTCCGCGCGCGTCGGCCCGGTGACGGCACCGGCGACCATGGCGACGGCGAGCATCAGATCGTCGGCCCCGGCCAGCCGGTGTCCCGCCGGCAGACACCTCCGCAGGGCCTTTTCGACCCGGTCGGCCAGGACCTCGGCGTACGCGCGGGTGTCGGCGCGCCGGTTCGCCTCGTCGGCGTGTAAAAGGCTGATGAAAGCGGCCGATTCGGTCAGGTGCCAGGACACGACGCCCAGGGCCCCGGACAAGGTCGCCCCCGGGGCCGCGGCGGCCTCCTCGACCTGCCGCACATTCTCCTCCAGTACGGCGGCGGCCACCGCCGAACGGTCGGGAAAATGCCGGTACAGCACGCCCTGACCCACCCCGGCCCGCCGGGCGATCGCGGACAGCGGGGCGTTCAGCCCCTGCTCCGCGTAGACCTCGCGGGCGGCGAGGAGCAGAGCGGCCCGGTTACGGGCGGCGGCCCTCGGCCCGTCATTGGGAGGCCGCCGCTCCTCCGGTCTCGGGTGCTCAGTCACCCCCCGAGCGTACCGGCCGGGCTCCGGGAGGCGACGTGTTCCGCCTGGTGATCGAAGCACTGGCCGACCGGTCCTTCGCGGGGCCGGTGACGGCCGGGGAGACCGACAGCCGAGCGGGGTGTTTCGGGACCGGTTCGGAAAGCGCCCGTGCTTCGGGCTCCTCCCGCAGGAGAAGGCCCGGGTTCGATCCGGTATGGGCCGAAGAAGGCGGTCAGTCTAGCCATCCGTGTGGGGTGCGAGCTGGGAGA
>NZ_JBHWJL010000285.1:0-6746 GCF_042731495.1 Streptomyces sp. NPDC059853 | reverse complement strand
CGTTTCTGGGGCTCGGAGCCCTGCTCATGACCACATCCGCCCTGGCCCCGGCGGCCCCGTACCCCCGTACCAGCCGCAGCCGCCGCAGTCCGGCAAGACCAACAGGCTGTCCGTCGGCGCGCTGGTCACCGGCCTGCTCGCGCTGGCCCCCATCGCGCTGATCCTCGGCATCCTCGGCCTCAACCAGGTCAAGAAGACCGGGGAGCGCGGCAAGCCGCTGGCGATCGCCGGCATCGTGCTGGGCGCCGTACAGATCGCGGCGCTGGCCGTGCTGGTGCCCCTGGCCGTCTACAACAACATCGACAGCACCGACGGCGCGGCCCCCTCCGACAGCGCGCCGCCGTCCGGCGGCGAGGACGGTGCGGCGCAGGACGAGCCGGGCCGGGACGTGCCCGAGAGCGGCGAGCGCATCGCCGTCTTCGACATCGCCGTCGGCGACTGCTTCGACACCAGCGGCCTCGACCAGTACCAGGACGAAGAGGGCGGCTCGGAGTACGACGTCACCCTCTACCCCTGCGACGTGCCGCACGAGGCGGAGGCCTTCGGCACCCACGAGATCAGCGGCTTCGACACCTACCCCGACACCGACGTCCTGGTGGAACTCGCCAACACCGAGTGCAACCGGCTCGTCACGTCCTACCTCCTGGACACCTGGGTGCTGGGCGAGGACGTCCAGATCTTCTACTACCACCCCGAGCAGGCCAGCTGGGACATGGGCGACCGCGAGATCCTGTGCTTCTTCGGCCGGGGCGACAGCCGGTCGATGTCCGCCTCGCTGCGCACCGACGAGGACACGCTGAGCGCCGACGCCCTGCGGTACCTGGAGATCACCGGGCCGCTGGAGACCACCCTGCGGCTGGAGCCGCTGGACGAGGAGCTGACGGCGAACCGGGAGTGGGCCGGTGAGATGGCCGCCGGCATCGAGGACGAGATCGACGCGCTGTCCGGCGCCACCTGGTCCGAGGCCGGGGTGGAGGAGCTGATCGCCGACCTGATCGCCGCCCGCGAGACCAGCCTGGAGCACTGGCAGGCCATGGCGGACGCCTCCGACGAGCAGGACGTGTGGAGCAACTACGTCGACGGCTACGACACCTTGGGCGTGGAGACGGAGACCGAGGTGCGCGAGCTGCTCGGACTGGCAACGGGCAGCTGACACTTCCGTCACCGTTTCGCTGCGGTCCCCGACCGGGGACGGCGGCGGCCGGGTGGGTGTCCACGGCAGACCGTAGACTCGTCAGCCGTGGACACCACCCTTCAGGACCCGCTGATCGGGCATGTACTCGACGGCCGTTACCGCGTGGACGAGCGGATCGCCGTCGGCGGCATGGCCACGGTCTACCGGGCGGTGGACACCCGCCTCGAACGCGAGCTGGCCGTCAAGGTCATGCATCCCTCGCTGGCGGACGACGAGGAGTTCACCGAGCGCTTCATCCGCGAGGCCAAGTCGGTGGCCCGCCTCGACCACCAGAACATCGTCGGCGTGCTCGACCAGGGCCGCGACGGCGACTACGTCTACCTGGCCATGGAGTACGTGGCCGGCTGCACCCTGCGCGATCTGCTGCGCGAGCGCGGGGCGCTGGCGCCGCGCGCCGTGCTCGACCTCATGGAGCCGCTGCTCGCGGGGCTCGGCGCCGCCCACCGGGCCGGGCTCGTGCACCGCGACATCAAGCCCGAGAACGTCCTCATCGGCGCGGGCGGCCGGGTCAAGGTCGCCGACTTCGGCCTCGCGCGAGGCGTCGACCACCAGACCTCGGCGGACACCGGCACCCTGCTGGGCACCGTCTCCTATCTGGCCCCCGAGCGCATCGAACACGGCACCGCCGACCAGCGCGCCGACGTCTACGCGTGCGGCGTGCTGCTGTACGAGCTGCTGACCGGCGCCAAGCCGCACGGCGGGGACTCCCCGGCCCAGGTGCTGTTCGCGCACGTCAACCGGGATGTGCCGCCCCCTTCCGAGGCGGTGCCCGGGCTGGCCGCCGCGCTGGACACCCTGGTGGCGAGGACCGCCTCCCGTACCCCGCAGGACCGGCCCGCCGACGCGGTGGAGATGCTGGCGCTGCTGCGGGAGACCCGGGCCGGGCTGACCGACGAGGAGCTGGACGTCCGCCCGCCGGCCGCCGTGGACCCGGCGGAGGCCGCCGACGGCGAGGAGGCGACCGACCGGCTCACGCCGCCCGCGTCCGCCTCCGGCGTCGGTCCCGAGGACCGCACCAGCGTGGTGCCCCGGCCGGCCGGGGTGCGCGCCACCGCCCCGGACGGCCCCGGCGCCGTGGGCCACACCGCCCGCATCGAGCTGCCGCAGGAGCCGGCGGACGGAGCCGCCCCGGCGACGCTCGCCTCCCGGCTGCCGCGCCGCCCCGTCCTGCTGCTGATCGCGGCCGTGGTGGCGGTCCTCGGCATCGGCGCGGGCGTCTGGTACGTCAGCTCCGGGCAGTTCGTCCGGACCCCCGGCGTGTACGGCGTGCCGCAGGCCGAGGCGGAGGCCACGCTGCGCGACGCCGGTCTTGACGTGTCGGTCACCGAGGCGTACCACGAGACGGTCGAGCCGGGCCACGTCATCTCCACCGACCCGGCGCGCGGCGACCGGATCCGCAAGAACGGGACCGTCACCCTCACCGTCTCGCAGGGGCCGCCGGTGGCCACCGTGCCCAATCTACGCGGCATCCCGCTGGAGGAGGCCAAGCGACAGCTGGAGGGCGCCGGGCTGACCCCGGGCGAGGAGACCCACGAGTTCTCCGCCGAGGTGCCCCGGGGCTCGGTGCTCTCCACCGACCCGGCGCCCGGCACCGAGAAGCGCCCGGACGCCGCCGTGGCCCTGGTGGTCAGCCGGGGCCCGCAGCTGGACGTGCCCGATGTGGTCGGCATCGCCGAGGGCACCGCCATCCAGCAGCTCACCGAGGCCGGCTACGAGGTGGAGATCGCCCCGGAGCGGGTGTTCTCCGAGGAGGAGCCGGGCACCGTCGCCGAGCAGTCCCCCGGCGCGGGCGAGGCGGCGGGCGAGGGCGACGTCATCACCCTGGCGATCTCCAAGGGCCAGGAGATGATCGTGGTGCCCGATGTGCGCGGGGAGCCGGAGGAGGAGGGCCGGCGGATCCTGGAGGACGCGGGCTTCGAGGTGAACGTCAACCGGCTGTTCTTCACCGGGACCATCTTCAACCAGTCCGTCTACGGCGGGGACAGCGCCCCGCGCGGCGCGACCATCACCATCTGGGTCCGCTGAGACCGGCGGGCCGGGGCGGGTCTCCCCCGGCCACCCCGGTGATCTGAGGCGGGGGTCACATTCCGCACCGCCCGGTGCCCCCGCCCCTGTGATGCGTGCCATAGGACGCCCGTCACATACGAGCTTCCTTAGTGTTGCCGCATTGAGCGCCGCGGGCCGTAAAAAGCCGGGGAAATTCCGGGGACATTCCTCCGGGACCCCTCGGGGAATCCCCGGGTGAACCCTGGCACCGGCACTATCCGGAGTAGTAAGAAGGACCTTTGCGCGGGGTTTTCCGTGACTGCTACGAAAGGCCGTCGCAGTCATCGCGAAGAACGAACGTGAGGTCCCCCGCATGTCCGCTCAGCTCCCCACTCCCCGGCGAAGTCGGCTGTCCCGGCTCCAGCGGTCCGCCACCACCGCGGTCGCCGGCTGCGGTATCGCCGCCATCGCTTTCACGCTGGTGCCCAGCGCGAGCGCCCACGAAACGGGCGGGTCCGGTTCCGCCGCTCACTGGGCCGTGAAGGCCAACGACGTCCCCGGGCAGGCGCAGGCCGCCGCCGGGGCCGGCGACTCCGCCTCCGAGGACGTCACCGCCTCCCTCCAGAAGACCCTGCGGGCGCTGGCCCCCGAGTCGCCCACCCGGCACAGCGAGCGGCTCGCCTCCGAGCGTGCCGCCGAGGAACTGCCCTCCCAGCAGGCCGAAGCCGAGCGCGCCGCCGCCGAGGAGGCCGCCGCGAGCCGGGCCGCCGAGCGCGAGACGCTGGCGCGGGCCGAGGAGGCCGCCGCCGCCGAGGCAGCCGCCGCTGAGGCAGCCGCCGCCGAGGTGACCGCGGCCCCCGAGGCCCCCGCCGAGCCCGCGCCCGCCGCGCCGGCCGCCCCGACCTACACGGACGACCTGGACGGCTGGATCCGCGAGGCCCTGGACATCATGGCCGAGCACGGAATTCCGGGCTCTTACGACGGGCTTTACCGCAACATCATGCGGGAATCCAGCGGTGACCCGAATGCGATCAACGACTGGGACATCAACTGGATCAACGGCACACCGTCCATCGGTCTGCTCCAGGTGATTCAGCCGACCTTCGACGCCTATCACGTGGAAGGCACCCCCTACAGCCTGTACGACCCGGTCGCCAATATCGTGGCCGCCGCCAACTACGCCTGGGACCGCTACGGTTCCATCGACAATGTGAACGGCCCGTACTGAGCAAGCCCCGTCCCGCGTCACCACCCCGCCCGGCGTCCTGACAAGCTGGGCCGGTGACCTCCGTTTCCGCGCGCGACCGCAATCCACTGGGCGGCCACGTCCCCGTAGCCGGGGGCCTGGCCGCCCGTGGCCTTTCCTACGCCGCCACCCTGGCCGCCGAAACGCTCCAGGTGTTCGTCGCCAATCCGCGCGGCTGGGCCACCCCGCCCGGGGACCCGGCCCAGGACGAGGAGTTCCGCGCCGGGTGCGCGCGGCGGGGGCTGTCCGCGTACGTCCACGCGCCGTACCTCATCAACCCGGGCTCCGCCGATCCGGTCACCGCCGAGCGCTCGGTGCGCTCGCTGCGGCACTCGCTGCGCCGGGGCCGGGCGATCGGCGCGCGCGGGGTGGTCGTCCACACCGGCTCGGCGACGGGCGGGCGCAGCCGGGAGAGCGCACTGGCCCAGACCGGTGAACTGCTGCTGCCGCTGCTGGACGATCTCACGCACGACGACGACCCGTACCTCCTCCTGGAGCCCACCGCCGGGCAGGGCGCCTCGCTGTGCTCCCGCGTCGCCGATCTCGGCCCCTACCTGGCGGCGCTGCGCCACCACCCCCGGGTGGGCATCTGTCTGGACACCGCCCATGTCTTCGCCGCCGGGCACGATCTGGCGGCCCCGGACGGGGTGGCGGCGACGCTGGACGAACTGGTGCGGGTGGCCGGCCCCGGGCGGCTGCGGCTGATCCACGCCAACGACTCCAAGGCACCGGTCGGCTCACGGCGCGACCGGCACGAGAACATCGGCGCGGGGCACATCGGGGAAGCGGCCTTCGCCGCGCTGCTGCGGCACCCGGCGACGGCCCACGTGCCCCTGATCATCGAGACCCCGGGCGGCCCGGAGGGCCACGCGGCGGATGTGGCCCTGCTGAAGGAACTCAGGTCCGCACCGGCGCCGGGCTGACCCCGGCGGCGGGCAGCGCGCGCCGCTGCCGCGTACCTCGACACCGCCGGCGCGGGCGGGGGGTGGCGGAGGCGCCGCGCCGGCTCAGAGTTCGGGGCCGTCGCCCGGTTCCTCCTGGTAGCTGTAGCGCTGTTCGCGCCAGGGGTCGCCGAGGTTGTGGTAGCCGCGTTCCTCCCAGAACCCGCGCCGGTCGGCGGTCATGTACTCCACGCCGCGCACCCACTTGGGGCCTTTCCAGGCGTACAGGTGGGGGACGACCAGCCGCACCGGGAAGCCGTGTTCCGCGGTCAGCAGTTCGCCGTCGCGGTGGGTGGCGAAGACGGTGCGGTCGGCGGCGAAGTCGGCCAGCCGCAGATTGGCGCTGTAGCCGTACTCGGCCCACACCATGACGTGGGTGACCTCGGGCGCGGGCGGGGCGAGGGTGAGCAGCGTTGCCGCCCGTACGCCGCCCCATTCGGCGCCCAGCATGCTGAATTTGGTGACGCAGTGCAGGTCGCCGACGACGGTCTCGTGCGGCAGGGCACTGAACTCCTCGTGGTTCCAGCAGCGTTTGTCACCGGAGGCGGTGGCACCGAAGACGCGGAATTCCCAGCGTTCGGCCCGGAACCGGGGTACCGGGCCGTAGTGGGTGACGGGCCAGCCGCGCTGCTCCCGCTGTCCGGGGGGAAGCTCCCCGGCCGGATGCGGTGTGTCCGCTTCCTCCTCCGAACGGCTTTCCGGGTGACCCATGGGTCCATGGTGACAGACCTGACATGCACAACGAGAACCGCCACCCCCGATCCTCCGGCAAGTCAGGTGAAACGGGGTAATTCGGTAAGCCTTCGCTTACTGGACGTCATGCCGACCGGAGTGCCACGATGCCTCGCACACCCGCTCCCCCGTACGGAAGGAGCCCGCTGCCATGCAGGGCGATCCCGAGGTCATCGAGTTCCTGAACGAACAGCTGACCGCCGAACTGACGGCCATCAACCAGTACTTCCTGCATGCCAAGATGCAGGAGAACTTCGGCTGGCTGAAGCTGGCGAAGTACACCCGCGCCGAGTCCTTCGACGAGATGCGCCACGCGGAGGTCCTCACCGACCGGATCCTGTTCCTCGAAGGACTCCCCAACTATCAGCGGCTCTTCCACGTCCGGGTGGGGCAGACGGTCACCGAGATGTTCCAGGCGGACCGCCAGATCGAGGTGGAGGCGATCGACCGCCTGCGCCGCGGCGTCGAACTGATGCGCGCCAAGTCGGACATCACCTCGGCGAAGCTCTTCGAGTCGATCCTCAAGGACGAGGAGCACCACATCGACTACCTGGACACCCAGCTCGAACTCATCGAGAAGCTCGGCGAACCCCTCTACCTCGCCCAGCAGATCGAGCAGCCCAGCGAGGCCTGACCGCTCCCGGCC
>NZ_JBHWJL010000284.1:0-6753 GCF_042731495.1 Streptomyces sp. NPDC059853 | reverse complement strand
CTCCTCCGCTCGTAACGGGCCGCCCGCCCCCGCCCATGCCGGAGGGGCCCGGATCGTCTCCCGATCCGGGCCCCTCCGCCGTGTGCCGCCGCCCCGCTAGCGCGGCGCCGGCACCGTGTCCGCGTAGTCCGGCGACGCCGGTACCGGCTCCGCCGTGGTGCCCAGCGGGAACGCCCGCAGGCCCTTGCGGTACAGCGCCTCGGTCGCCGCGTTGAACCGCTCCATCGACGGCGGCTGGTCCCCGCCCAGCAGGTACTCCTTCAGCTGGGTGCGCCGCCGCGCCATCGGGTCGGCGCCGACCGGGCCGCGGACCCGGCCCAGGATCTCCGACAGTTCCGCGCAGTCGCTGCCCAGCAGGTACGCCGCGCCCGCCGTCGGGTTCTGGAGCCGGTACTCCTCCGGGTCCATGTCCTCCGCGTTGGTCACCACGTACGGCTTGCGGCTGGCCACGAAGTCGGAGATGACGCTCGACATGTCGCTGATCAGCAGGTCCGCGTGGTTGAAGCAGTCGTACAGCGAGGGAAGCCGGCTCTTGACGATCAGGTGCTGACCGCCCTGGTAGTCGTCGCTCCAGAACAGCTCGCTCCACGCCCGCCGGACGACCTCGATCTCGGCCCGCAGGTCCCGGTCCGGTACCCGCGCGTCCCGGGTCTTCTGGAGCCGGTCGCCCTCGGCCGCCGCACCGGACAGCTCGGCCATCCGGGCCTCCAGCCGCGCCAGCTCCGCCTCGATCCCGGCCACCCGCGCCGGGTCGCGCCGCGCCGCCCGCCGGACGTTGTCCTCGGTCAGCAGCCGCTCGATCAGCGCGTCGGCCGCCGCGGCCTCCCCGGAGCGCTTGCCGGTCAGCGGGTGCGGCTTGTAGATGACGCGCACGTCACCCTGCTCCAGCAGCCCGCCGATGATGGCCTCGCCCATCGGGATCACGGAGGTGTGGCAGGCGTCGTCGGTCCAGCCCTCCCACGTCGGCCCGTACAGCACGGTCAGGCCCTCGCCCGTGCCGCGCTCGCCGACCAGCCGCTCGCCCGCCGGCATGACCTCCGACAGCTGCGGGCGCCCGACCTCGACGATCGCGTCGTCGGCGATCGCGTGCCGCACCCGCTGGTAGCGGTCGCGGCCCGCCTTGCCGGCCACCCATATCTCGTCGAACACCCGGCTGACCCGGTTGCTGCTCGCCAGCTTGTCGCTGTCGCCGTGCCCGATGAAGACGTGCTGGATCTCGGCCCGCTGGAGCATGTGCACGTTCTTGCCGGCGTTGCCCGGGTAGAACGCCACCCGCACGTCCGACAGGTCGAGCTGCGCCAGGTCGTCGGCCTTGCGGACGCAGACCACCGGCAGCCGGGTCTGTTCGAGACCGCGCATCGCGGCCGTCTCCCGCAGGATGATCACGCCGCGACGGTCCATCTTCTCCATCGCGTCGATCCACATGTTGACCTGGTACATGAAGTCCTGGCCGCCCGCCGCGAAGGTGAAGTACAGCGCCACCTCCGGCCGGTACTCGGCGAGGTTGCGGTTGACGAGCTCCAGCACCTCGGCCGGGTCGGGCAGCCGCCAGTTGCGGTACGCGTGCCACGCCGCGTGCACCAGGGAGACCAGCACCGGCAGCGGCGCGAGCAGCGCCACCAGCATCCAGTTCTCGTCCGCCCCGGCGAGCACCGCCGCCGTACCGGCCGCCAGCAGCAGCTCGGGGCCGGGGATACGGCTCAGGCCGCGCGGGCTCAGCAGCGCGCTGCTGGGCAGATCGGGTATGCGGCGCCGCAGCGCGCTCATGTCCATGTTCATCGCGGCCACCGGCAGGTTGCGCCGCCGCACCCGGAAGCTGACCAGCGGCTGCTGGCAGCTGTTCGCCAGGAACATGACCGCCGCGCACACCGCCAGGATCCGCACCCCGGCCAGTTCCTGCGAGAGCGCGAGGGCGACGAGCAGCAGCAGCCGGTACAGCTCCCTTATGCGCTCGCCGAACCCGAACCGGCGCATCAGGCGGTTGATGTAGCGCCCGCGCTTGCGCAGTGCCCAGTCGGCCACGTAGTTGAGCACCAGCGCGGTGAAGAAGACCGCCTCGTTGCCGTCGACAACGGTCGCGGAGAGCGCTGCCGCGCTCGCCACGTAGACCACGAGCAGGATGCTTGGCCAACGGCCAGCGCGCCCGATCAGTCCGGCCAGCATTCGCGATTTCACCTCGGAGTAGATGGTGTGATCAGGTGATCAGTGAGCGGATCACCCGCTCAGGCGGTGCCGCCGCCCTGCAACGCCGCCGCCAGCGCCCGCTCGAAGGACCCCGCCTGCGTCGCGTCCGCCGTGGGGTCCTGCTGCCGCACATCGATGACGTGCCCGGTCAGCCCGGACAGCAGCACGTCCAGCGAGGTACGGGCCACCGCCTCGGAGGACAGCAGCGTACCGGCGGGCTCCTGCCCGAACGCCTTGGTGCGCATGGGGGTGGCCGTACGCTCCGGGTTGACGCAGTTCACGCGCACCCCGTCGCCCGCCCACTCGTCGGCCAGCGCCTGGGTGAGATTCACCATGGCGGCCTTCGTCGACGAGTACAGGCTGTACTCCGCGCGCCCGCGCGTGTAGCTGCTGGAGGTGTACAGCAGCAGCTGCCCGCCGGTCCGCGCCAGGTACTGGTGCGCGGCCCGCGCGATGCGGACCGGGGCCAGGTAGTTGACGGTGAGGGCTTCCTCGATCACCGAGTCCTCGGTCTCGGCGAGCTTGCCGATCCGCAGCACCCCGGCGGTGTTCACCACGTAGTCGACCCGGCCGGTCTCCGCGTACGCCTTCTCCAGCGCCGCGTCGATGTCCGCCGGGTTCTCCACGTGGGTGCCCGTCGTCGAGCGCCCCAGCGGGTAGACGGTGGCCCCGTAGCCGGCCGCGAGGTCGGCGATGTCCTTGCCGATGCCGTACGAGCCGCCGAAGATCACCACCGTCTTGCCGGCCAGCCGCTCCCGGTACGCCGCCTCGTCCGCGACCTGCGGCACAGCGGTGGAGGCCAGCTGGAACAGCTTGTCGGCGATGAAGACATCCACCGGCTGGGTGACCTTCATGTTGTACTCGTCACCGGAGACCACGTGGATCGGCACGTCCGGGAGGTACTTCAGCACCACCGAGCAGTCGTCGGTGGCCTGGAAATTCGGGTCCCCGGCGGCGATCTCGTACGCGCGGCGGATGGTGGAGAGCTTGAACGCCTGCGGGGTCTGGCCGCGCCGCAGCCGGGAGCGGTCGGGGACCTCGGTGATGAACTCACCGTCCTCGCCGTGCGTGCGCGTCACGATGATGGTGTCGGCGGACGGGATGGCCACGTCCACCGCGCGGTAGCGCTCCAGGGCGGCCACACAGTCGCTGATGACGCGCGCCGAGAGCAGCGGGCGCACCGCGTCGTGGAAGAGGAGGTTGCGGTCCTCCTCGCCCTCCTCCAGCGACGCGCCCACGGCGGCGATGGCCCGCTCGGTGGTCTCGTTCCGGGTGGAGCCGCCCTCGATGACCTGCGTCACCTTCGTCAGGCCCGCCTTGGCGACGATCTTCTCGACGTCCGCGACATACCCCGGGGTCATCAGCACGATGATGTCGTCGATGTCCGGCGACTCCTCGAAGATGGCGAGGGTGTGCTCGATGACGGCCTTACCGGCGATCTTGATGAGCTGCTTGGGTATGGAAAGGCCCACCCGCTGACCGGTGCCACCCGCAAGAACGACCGCGGTGGTACGAGGGCGAGCCCCCTTGGCATGCATAGACAAAACCGCTCCCGCCGGTTTGAAGAAGTGTCGCGTACGCGAGTAGAAGGTTAACCCCTGCGGAAGACTGACTTGTCATACGGATGAATCGTTGTGGCCCGTTATCACGCTGTGACGAACATCAGGTACTCTGACCGGCTTCGCTCTCGGCGCGAAGCCGGTCCCCATCCCGGGTCAGTCTCCCGCGATTTCAGCCAAAGGGATGGAATTCATCATATTCACGCTGAATATCACCGGCGGCCTTCTCCCCGCGCTCCGCCTCCCGGTCCCGGCGCCGCTGCACCGCGGGACGCTGCGCGTCCTCCATCCGCCGGTCCTCACCACGCCGCCCCAGCAGTTCGGCGCCCCCGGACACCGACGGCTCCCAGTCGAAGACCACCGCGTTGTCCTCGGGACCGATCGCGACCCCGTCGCCCTCCTGGGCACCGGCCTTGACCAGCGCTTCCTCGACACCGAGCCGGTTCAGCCGGTCCGCGAGATAGCCGACCGCCTCGTCGTTGGCGAAGTCGGTCTGCCGCACCCAGCGCTCGGGCTTCTCGCCCCGCACCCGGAACAGGCTCTCGCCCTCGCGCCGTACGGTGAACCCCGCGTCGTCCACCGGCTTGGGCCGGATCACGATCCGCGTCGACTCCTCCTTGGGACGCGCCGCACGCGCCGCCGCCACCAGCTCGGCCAGCGCGAACGACAGCTCCCGCAGCCCCTTGCGCGACACCGCCGACACCTCGAACACCGGCAGCCCCCGCGCCTCCAGGTCCGGGCGCACGATGTCCGCGAGATCCTGGCCGTCGGGGATGTCGGTCTTGTTGAGGACGATCACCCGCGGCCGGTCGGCGAGACCGCCGTAACTGGCCAGCTCCGCCTCGATCACGTCCAGATCCGACAGCGGCTCGCGGTCCGACTCCAGCGTGGCGCAGTCCAGCACGTGCACCAGCACCGAACAGCGCTCCACATGCCGCAGAAACTCCAGACCGAGCCCCTTGCCCTCGCTCGCGCCCGGGATAAGTCCCGGCACATCGGCGATCGTGTACACGGTCGATCCGGTCGACACCACCCCGAGATTCGGCACCAGGGTGGTGAACGGATAATCGGCGATCTTCGGCTTCGCCGCCGAAAGCACCGAGATCAGTGACGATTTACCGGCACTGGGATAGCCCACCAGCGCCACATCCGCCACCGACTTCAATTCCAGCACGATGTCCAGGGCCTCGCCCGGCTCGCCCAGCAGCGCGAACCCCGGCGCCTTGCGCCGCGCCGACGCCAGCGCCGCGTTGCCGAGCCCGCCGCGCCCGCCGGCCGCCGCCACGAACGTGGTGCCCTCGCCGACCAGGTCCGCCAGCACCTCACCGCGCTTGTCCAGCACCACGGTGCCGTCCGGCACCCGCAGCACCAGGTCCTGGCCGTTCGCGCCGGTACGGTTCCCGCCGGCGCCCGGCTTGCCGTTGGTGGCCTTGCGGTGCGGACTGTAGTGAAACTCCAGGAGTGTGGTGACTTCGTGATCGACAACCAGCACCACATCTCCACCGTGCCCGCCGTCACCACCGTCCGGGCCCCCCAGCGGCTTGAACTTCTCCCGGTGCACGGAGGCGCAGCCGTGGCCCCCGTTACCCGCGGCGATGTGCAGTTCGACGCGGTCCACGAAGGTGGTCATGACGGATGCCTCCCGGCAGCTGGAACAGATGAACGATGAACGACGAAAACAGTGGACGAAGGAACGGGACGGATGCGACGTCCGTCCCCTCGTGCAACGCGACGAGGGCGGATCCGCTTCCCCGGCTGTCCGCTGGGAAAGCTGATCCGCCCTCGGGAGCTGTGGAACCGCCCCGTGATTACTCGGCGACCGCGACCGGAACGATGTTCACGACCTTGCGGTCACGGTAGCGGCCGAACTCCACGGAGCCCGCCTCCAGCGCGAACAGCGTGTCGTCCTTGCCACGGCCGACACCCTTGCCGGGGTGGAAGTGGGTGCCCCGCTGGCGGACCAGGATCTCGCCGGCGCTGACGACCTGACCGCCGAAGCGCTTCACGCCGAGAAACTGGGGGTTCGAGTCGCGGCCGTTCCGAGTGGACGACGCGCCCTTCTTGTGTGCCATGTCAGCTCAGTCCCTTACTTCGCAGCCGGGGCGGGGATGCCGGTGATCTTCAGCTGGGTGTGCAGCTGACGGTGACCGATGCGCCGCCGGTAGCCGGTCTTGTTCTTGTACTTCTGGATCCGGATCTTGTCGCCCTTGTGGTGGTCGACGACCTCGGCGGTCACCTTGACGCCCGCCAGGACCCACGGGTCGCTGGTGACGGTCTCGCCATCGACGACGAGCAGCGTGGAGAGTTCGACGGTGTCGCCGACCTTGCTGCTGGAAAGACGGTCAACCTCGATGACATCGCCGACAGCAACCTTCTGCTGGCGGCCGCCGGTGCGCACGATCGCGTACACGCGGAACTCTCTCTCGCTCGATTCGGAACCCCTGATGCCAGCCGGGCGGGGCGGCGGTGAAGCACGGTGCCCGGCCTCTCCCGGGGCGCTGGCGCGCACATCACGGGAGGTGGATGCTCAGAAGCAATGACGGGTCTGCTGACACGCCGAGGGTCAACTTTAGTTTTCCACCGGTGACGGGGTCAAATTCCGGACAGCGGGCTGCCCCGCACCCCCGAGGGGCACGGGGCAGCCACGGCCCGGGGGCCGGTCAGTCCTCGGCGGACGCCGACACCGACGGCGGTGCCTGCTGCTCCGCCGCCGCCGTCTTCTTGGTGGCGGACTTCTTGGCGGTACCGCTCTTCTTGGCCGCGGTCTTCTTGGCGGTGGCGGTCTTCTTCGCCGTCGCCTTCTTCGCCGTGGCCTTCTTGGCGGTGCTCTTCTTCGCGGTGCTCTTCTTGGCCGCCGTCTTCCGGGCGGTCTTCTTCGCCGGAGCCTCCTGCTCCGCCGCCTCCTGCCCGGCTTCCGGAGCCTCGGCCGCCGGCCGCTCGGCCGCCGCGATCACCGTGACCGCCGCCTCCGTGCCGCCCTCGGGCGAACCGGCCGGGGCGGACACCCGCC
>NZ_JBHWJL010000283.1:0-6822 GCF_042731495.1 Streptomyces sp. NPDC059853 | reverse complement strand
GGTGGCGGTGTTGCTGATCAGCGGGCCCCCGGCGGCCCGGTCGATGACGACCCGGTACTCGGCGGTGGTGCCGCCGGGCAGGGTGTCCGTGGCGGCCAGACTGCCGCCGTCGGTGGCGGAGGCGCCGGTCCCGAGCCGGAAGACGACCCGGCGGGCCGCCGGGTCCCAGGACGCCTGGTCGTCGCCCGGCGCGTCGGTCTTCGCCCCGGTGTTGGGACCGTCGACGATCCGCAGCGACCCCGGCACATACGTCGTCCCCGGCGGGAGGGTGTCGGTCACCACCAGGGCCTCGGCCGCGCCGCCGCCCTCGTTGCGGGCGGTGACGCGGTAGGTGAGGACATCGCCCACCTCCAGCGGCCCGGCGGGGATCGCGGCCTTGTCCAGCACCACGTGGGGCGCGGTGCCGAAGAAGATGCCGTCCAGGAAGTTGCCGATGCCGCGGTTGCCGCCGGCGGCGGCGACGGAGCGGAAGGCGAAGCGGGTGAGCGTCTGCCCGGGCGGCACGACGTAGGTGCCGGTGTAGTGGCCCCAGGCGTCCTTCCCGTCGGAGATGCGCCGCTGCTCCACCGGCGATCCGGGCGCGCCGATGTCCAGGGCCATGGTGTCCTCGCCGAGCCGGCCGCGGTGGTACAGCCGCCAGTACAGCGTTGTGCCCGGGGTGGTCGGCAGGTCCTGGTAGAGCGTGGAGACCTCGTTGGCGTTGAGTTCGGCGAACTGGGAGCCCTCGGCCGACGGGACGCCGAGGAAGCCCGAGTGCCACAGCTCGACCATGTGGTCGGAGGCGGTGGTGAGCCAGCCGGGGACGCGCTTGGGCGCCTGGGTCTGCGAGGCGTCCGGCAGGATCTCGTAGTCGATCACGGCGGGCTGCTCGAAGCTGCCGTTGACGAGGGCGACCCGGAGCGGGGCGGGAGGTGTGGACATGCTGCATCCCCTCGGAGTTGACGCTGCGGAACGGCTCGCCGGCCGGCTCCGCACCGGGAGCGGGCCGCGACCGCGATGTCCAGTAGGGCAGCGCAGGACGGGGTGTCCGTACAGGGGACCGCCGACGAGTACGGCCAACCCGGCGGGGCGGGTTTGGGCGCCCGCGCGCCGGGTCCGTCCGCCCGCCGCACGGCGGCCGTGCGCCGTCGGGGCGCCACCGGGTCCCGTGCGCCTCCGCGGTGCCTTCCGCCACCCCCGTCCTGTCCGGAAACCGCCCGCTCGGGGCGTCGACTCCTCGCCCGTGAGAGTGAATTCCCCTGCACTGTGTTGACGGGCCGGGTGCGTCCGGCGGCCCGGAACCCCGCCACGGCCGCCGGTCACCGCGGGCCGGGCCGCCGGGTTCGCGGAGAGACCCGTTCGCCGGGCCGGATCGTCCCGTGGTGCGGCCGTCGTGGTGCGCCTGGGCACCGAAGCGCCCGTTCCGCTCGACCGGCTGACCGCGGATGAGCGCGAGCGGCGGGCCCCTCCCGCCGCGTCGTTTCCGTGGCGCGTTGCTGATCGCCCGTATGGTGCCCGCTTTCCGCAAAGAATGCGATCGGCAAGGGGGACGAAAGCCGACGCGAATGTGAAGAATAAGAGAACGAATTGCAGTGGCCCTTCGGTAAACATCAGGGAGCGGCGAAAGCGCTTGCTCTGGCCGGGTTCCATCGTTCTCCGTCTTCATCCCGACCTTCTGCGGCCCTTCGGTGCCGCACCTCCGGCCCCCACGGCGTTCCAGCATGAGAAACGGGGGAAAATCGACCCGAAACAGGGCGACATCGGGACAACGAGTTTCGCCCTTGACGGTCGTGTAGTCGCGTCGTTACTGTGTCGGTCGTTTGCGAGGCCGCACCCCAAAAGGTGGTTGCACGTCTTGATTACGAATGAGCCGCACAGCCGCAGTTACCGGCACCATCACGCTGTTTTCTCCTGTCGTTCCACGGCATTCACCGGAGCAGTGACGAGAAACGGACTCCCCGTCTAGGGATCGCCCGATCGTCCTTCCATTCCGGATGGCTTCGGCACCGCAGCATGCCGTTTTGCACGAGAGAGTGAGAGGCCATGTTCAGCACGGCGTTCAACGAACCGACCGAGACAGTCCCGGGACAGAAAAACCTCAACGATCTACTGCGCGCACAGGCTTCGGCGCACCCGCACCGTACGGCGGTCGTCCACGACGACACCTCCCTGTCCTACGCCGCACTTCTGGAGCGAAGTTCGGATGTGGCCGCCTTCCTGCACCGCCTCGGGGTGGCGCCCGACGACTGCGTCGGCATCTTCACCGAACCGTCGATCGAGCTGATGGTGGACGTCTGGGGCACGCTGTTATCCGGCGGAGCGTACTTACCGCTCTCCCCGGAGTACCCCGAAGAGCGGCTGCGCTACATGATCGAGGACTCCGGCACCAAGGTCGTCCTCGCCCAGCAGGACCTCGCCGCGCGGCTGGCCGGACTCGCGCCCCAGGGCACCCGGGTCATCACCCCTGACCAGGTGGCCGCCTTCGCGCGGCACCCGCACCGCGGCGGACGCCGGCCCGGGCCCACCGCTCCCCGGCCCGACCAGCTGGCCTATGTCATCTACACCTCCGGCAGCACGGGCAAGCCGAAGGGGGTGATGATCGAACACCACAGCGTCGTCAACCAGCTGGAGTGGCTGAACACCTCGTTCGAGGTGAACGGCGACACCGTCGTCCTGCAGAAGACCCCGCTGAGCTTCGACGCGGCGCAGTGGGAGATCCTGGCCCCCGCGTGCGGCAGCACCGTCGTCATGGGAAGCCCCGGCGTCCACCGGGACGTCGAGCGTCTCGTCGCAACCGTCGTGCGGCACGGCGTCACCACCCTGCAATGCGTTCCCACCCTGCTGCAAGCCCTGGTGGGAACCGAGGAGTTCGCGGCCTGCACCTCACTGCGCCAGATCTTCTGCGGCGGCGAGGCGCTCTCCAGGAGCCTGGCCGCGCAATGCGTCGAAACCCTGCCCGACTGCGCGCTCATCAATGTGTACGGGCCGACGGAATGCACCATCAACACCTCCGCCCACCGCGTCGACCCGAAAGCGCTCCGGGACGCCCCCCAGGCGATAGCGATCGGAACCCCGGCCCACCGGACGGAGTACTACATCCTCGACAGTGAACAACGGCCCCTCCGCGTGGGTGAGATCGGTGAACTCCACATCGGCGGAGCGCAGCTCGCCCGCGGATATCTGAACCGCCCCGAACTGACCGCCGAGCGCTTCGTCAACAATCCGTTCACACCCGGAACCCGCCTCTTCCGCAGCGGCGATCTCGCCCACTGGAACGCCGACGGCACCGTGCAGTTCGCCGGGCGCATGGACAATCAGGTGAAGCTCCGGGGATTCCGCGTCGAACTCGACGAGATCAGGCTCTCGATCGAGAACCACGACTGGGTCAAGAACGCGGCGATGGTCGTCCGCGACGATCCGCGCACCGGATTCCAGAACCTCATCGCCTTCGTCGAACTCGACCCCGGAGAAGCGGCCCTGATGGACCAGGGCAACCACGGCGCCCACCACCAGTCCAAGGAGAGCCGGCTCCAGGTGCGCGCCCAGCTGGCGAACGCGGGCTGCCGCGACCCCGAGGAGATCCGCGGCAGGACCGTCATCGACCTGCCGGGAAAGCAGGCCACCGAACAGCAGCGGCGTCAGGCGTTCGCCCGCAGGACCTACCGGTTCTACGAAGGCGGCGAGGTCACCGGGGCCGACATCCTGAAGCTGCTCGCCAAACGGGTCACCGGCACCGCCCCCCGCGACCCGGGAGCCATCGGACTCCCCGAGTTCGGCGAGATCCTGCGCCACTTCGGCCAGCACCTCAGCGACCACAGGCTCCTGCCGAAGTACGCCTACGCCTCGCCCGGATCGCTGTACGCCACCCAGCTGTACCTCGAACTGGACGGCATCGGCGGGCTGGCGCCGGGCTTCTACTACTACCACCCGGCCCACCACCAGCTCGTCCTGATCACCGCCAAGGACGAGCCCGCGCCCGCGCCCCGGATGCGCGTGCACTTCGTGGGCAAGCGCCGGGCCATCGAGCCGGTGTACAAGAACAACATCCAGGAGGTCCTGGAGATCGAGACCGGCCACGCGGTCGGCCTCTTCGAGGAGATCCTGCCCGGCCGCGGCCTGACCATCCTCCCGGGCCCGTACACCCCGGCCACCCTGGACCACCTGGACTGCGCGCCCGAGGACCACTACCTGGGCACCTTCGAGATCGCCCCGCACACCACCACCATGGACCTGCCGATGGACGTCTACGTCCAGGCGCACCCGGGCGGGGTCTCCGGCCTGCCCGCCGGGCAGTACCGCTACCGCGGCGGCACACTGGAGCCGATCTCCGCCGAGCTGATCCGCCGCAAGCACGTCATCGCCATCAACCAGCAGGTCTACGAGCGCTCCCGGTTCGGCATCTCGGTGGTCAGCAGGACCACCGAGGACTGGCGCCGGTACATCGACCTCGGCCGGACCCTGCAACGCCTGTCGATGAACGAGCTGAACCTGGGCTTCATGCCCTCGGGCTACAGCTCGAAGACCGGCGCGGACCTTCCGGCCGCGAGGCGGCTGGAAGCCATCCTGGCCGGCGCCGGAGAGCGCGGCGGCCCGTCCTACTTCTTCGTCGGCGGCCGGGTCAGCGACGCACAGGTGCGCGCCGAGGACATGAAGGAGGACACGGTCCACATGAAGGGCCCCGCGGAGATGATCCGGGACGACCTGATCACCTCCCTGCCCGACTACATGATCCCCAACCGGGTGGTGGTGCTGGACAAGCTGCCCACCACCGTCAACGGCAAGAACGACACCGCCGCGATGGAACGGCTGGCCGACGCCGCCGTCGCCCGCGACGACCGGCCCTTCATCGCACCGCGGACCACCACCGAACGGCGCGTCGCCGACCTGTGGAAGCAGAGCATGAAGCGCGACGCCGTCTCCGTCCACGACGACTTCTTCGCCTCCGGCGGCAACTCCCTGATCGCGGTCGGCCTCATCAACAGGATCAACCGGGAACTGGGCACCTCCCTGCCGCTGCAAGTGCTGTTCGAGGCACCCACCGTCGAGGAACTGGCCCGGCGCATCGGCGGAAAGGAGACGGGCGTGAGCTCCCGGCTCGTCCCGCTGCGCGCCGAGGGCACCGGAACCCCCGTCTTCTGCTGGCCGGGCCTCGGCGGCTACCCCATGAACCTGCGGCTCCTCGCCGAGACCGCCGACCTCGACCGGCCGTTCTACGGCGTCCAGGCGCACGGCATCAACCCCGGTGAGGAGATCTACCCCACCATCGAGGAGATGGCCGCCCGGGACGTCGCCGAGATCCGCAGCCGGCAGCCGGAGGGGCCGTACACCCTGTGGGGCTACTCCTTCGGCGCCCGGGTCGCCTTCGAAGCCGCCCACCAGCTCGAACAGGCCGGTGAACAGGTCGATCACCTGTTCCTCATCGCACCCGGCTCACCCGAGGTCGAGGCCGACAGCGGCGAGATCGCCTACCACGACCGGGCGTACCTCACCATCCTCTTCTCCGTCTTCGCCGGCCGCATCACCGGTCCCGAACTGCGCGAGTGCCTGCGCGTCGCCCACGACGACGACAGCTTCGCCGCGTTCATCAGCGCCACCTTCCCCCACCTGGACAGCGCGCTGGTCAAGCGCATCGCCGCCGTCGTCCACCGCACCTACACCTTCGAGTACGCGTTCCACGAGCTCACCACCCGGCGGATCACCGCGCCCGTCACGATCTTCAAGGCCACCGGCGACAACTACTCGTTCATCGAGAACAGCGCCGGCTTCTCTGCCACCCGGCCGACCGTCATCGACCTGGCCGCCGACCACTACGCCCTGCTGCGGGAAGCCGGCATCGACGAACTGGTGGCGGCCATCCGCCACCGACTGGGAACCCCCAAGGAGACCATCGTGCCGCACATCAACATCAAGTACTTCTCGTCCTCGCTCTCCGAGGAACAGCAGTCCCGGCTCGTCACCGCCGTGACCCAGGCCGTCCGCACCTCCTGCGACTGCGACGAGGACGTCATCTCCGTCGCCCTGGAGCCGATCGAGAAGGAGCTGTGGAACCGCCGCGTCTACGTCCCCGAGATCGTCAACCGGAAGGAACTCCTGCACAAGGCGCCGAACTACTGACACCCGGGAGCGGACCCGATGTTCCACGAAGACGAGGTGCGATGACCCCCGCGACCCTGACCCGATTCCTCCTGCTCGCCCTGCTCTGGGGCAGCAGCTTCATGCTCATCAAAGTCTCGCTGGAAGGACTCACCCCCGGCCAGCTCGTCCTCACCCGCCTGGTGCTGGGCGCCGCCGTCCTGGCGCTGATCGTCGCGGCACGCAAGGGGGCCCTGCCCCGCTCCGGCCGGATCTGGACCCATGTGGCGGCGGCGGCGCTCTTCGGCAACGTCATCCCGTTCCTGCTGATCTCCTACGGCGAGCAGACCACCGGCGCCGGCCTCGCGGGCGTTCTGATCGGCGTCACCCCGCTGCTCACCCTGGCCCTGGCCACCGCCTCACTGCCCACCGAACGCGCCACCCCCCGCAAGGCGATCGGGCTGGTCACCGGCTTCCTCGGCGTCGTGCTGGTCATGGGCCCCTGGTCCGACGCGGCCGGCTCCCTCGGCGGCCAACTGGCCTGCCTTGGCGCCGCCATCAGCTACGCCTGCGGATTCGTGTACGTCCGCAGGTTCCTGTCGGACCGGGGCCTCGCCCCCTCCGCCCTGGCCGCCTCCCAGCTCATCGCGGCCGCCGCCCTCCAGGCCGTCGCCACCCCGTTCCTGACCTGGCAGACCCCGGAACTCTCCGGCAAGGTCGTCCTCGCCGTCGTCAGCCTCGGCGTCCTCAGCACCGGCCTGGCCTACGTGC
>NZ_JBHWJL010000282.1:0-6823 GCF_042731495.1 Streptomyces sp. NPDC059853 | reverse complement strand
CCGTGGCCGGGCGGCGGCGGTGTGGTCCGACAAGCAAGAAAGGGGCGTTGACCTCAAGGTGTTGCGTCTCATCGTGCGCCGGCTGCTCCAGCTGATACCCACCCTGGCGGGTCTGTCGGTGCTGTTGTTCCTCTGGCTGAACCGGCTGCCCGGTGGCCCCACCGCCGCCCTCCTGGGCGAGCGCGCCACCGAGGCGGACCGCCGCCAGATCGAGGCGGCCCTCGGCCTCGATCAGCCGGTCTGGGTCCAGTACGGCCGCTTCCTGCGGCGCCTGGCCGAGCTGGATCTCGGCACCTCCGTCCAGACCGGCCGCCCGGTGTGGGAGGAGTTCACCACCCGCTTCCCCGCCACCGTCGAACTCGGCCTCACCGCCCTGCTCATCGCCGTCGTCATCGGCATCCCGCTCGGCTACCTGGCCGCCGCCCGCCGCGGCACCTGGCTCGACGTCGGCGCCGTCTCCGGCTCCCTGCTGGGCATCTGCATCCCGGTCTTCTTCCTCGCCTTCCTCCTCAAGTCCGTCTTCGCCGTCAACCTCGGCTGGCTGCCCAGCGTCGGACGGCAGTCCAACGACATCAACGCCACCGAGGTCACCGGATTCCGCATCCTGGACGGCATCCTCACCGGCGAGTTCGACGCCTCCTGGGACGCCATCGTCCATCTCGTCCTGCCCGCCCTCGCCCTGGCCTCCATCCCGCTGGCCATCATCGTGCGCATGACCCGGGCCAGCGTCCTGGAAGTGCTCGGCGAGGACTACGTCCGCACCGCCGAGTCCAAGGGCCTGCGGCGGCAGGTCGTCCGCGCCCGGCACGTCCTGCGCAACGCGCTGCTGCCGGTCGTCACCACCATCGGCCTGCTCACCGGCCAACTGCTGTCCGGCGCCGTGCTCACCGAATCCGTCTTCGCCTTCAATGGCATCGGGAACTTCCTGCGCACCGCCATCGACGGCCGCGACTACCCCGTCCTCATGGGCTTCATCATGTTTATCGCGCTGCTCTACGTCGTCATCAACCTGCTGGTGGACCTGGCGTACAGCCTCATCGATCCGAGGGTGCGGGTGCACTGATGAGTACCAAGACCGCAAAGATCGACCGGCTCGCCGAGCTGACCGCCCAGCGGGAGACCACCGGCGGCGCCAGCCTGTGGACCGAGGCCCTGCGCCGGCTGCGCTCCTCCAAGATGGCCATCATCGGCGCCGTCATCATCGGCGTCTTCGTCCTGCTGGCGATCGTCGGACCCTGGATCGCCCCGTACAACCCGCTCCAGCAGTGGCGCGGCGAGGTGTTCATCAACCAGAACATCTTCATCGGCTCCCGCTCGGAGAACTGGCTGGGCCTGGACCACCTCGGCCGCGACCAGCTCTCCCGGATGCTGGTCGGCGCCCGCCAGACCCTGCTCGTCGGCGTCGTCGCCACCCTCCTCGGCTTCACCGTCGGCGCCCTCATCGGCGGCCTCTCCGGCGCCGCCCTCGCCTTCGGCGGCAAGACCGGACAGCGCATCGACACCGCCGTGATGCGCTTCATCGACATGGTGCTGGCCCTGCCCTCGCTGCTGCTGGCCGTCTCCATCGCCGCCATCATGGGCCAGTCCCTCACCACCGTGATGATCGCGGTGGGGGTCGTCCAGATCCCCGTCTTCGCCCGGCTGCTGCGCGGCTCCATGCTCGCCCAGGCCGGCTCCGACTACGTGCTCGCCGCCCGCTCGCTGGGCGTACGGCGCCGGCGCATCGTCACCGCGCACGTCCTGCCCAACTCCCTCGGCCCGGTGATCGTCCAGGCCACCCTCGCGCTGGCCACCGCCATCATCGAAGCCGCCGCCCTGTCCTACCTGGGCCTGGGCAACCCCGACGCGGCCCAGCCCGAATGGGGCGTCATGCTCGTACAGGCCCAGCCGTACTTCGACCACGCACCGATGATGGCGCTCTACCCGGCGCTCGGCATCATCATCACGGCCCTGGGCTTCACCCTGCTGGGCGAGGCGATGCGCGAAGCACTCGACCCGAAACTGCGGAGCTGATGACCATGTCTCCACAACCACCACTGCTGAGCGTGGAAGACCTCACCGTCACCTTCACCGGGCGCGGCCGCACCGACGTCCGGGCGGTCTCCGGAGTCTCGTTCGACGTGGCGCAGGGCCAGGTCACCGGGCTGGTCGGCGAGTCGGGCTGCGGCAAGAGCGTCACCTCGCTGGCCCTGATGGGCCTGCTGCCCAAGAAGGGCGTCACGGTCGGCGGCCACGCCTACTTCTCCGGCACCGACCTGCTGGGCCTGGGCCGCGAGCAACTGCGCGACCTGCGCGGCAGCAAGCTGGCGATGATCTTCCAGGACCCGCTGTCCTCGCTCAACCCGGTCATCCCCATCGGCCTCCAGGTCACCGAGATCCTCACCCGGCACCGCGGGCTGCGCGGCGACGCCGCCCGCAAGGAGGCCGCGCTGCTGCTGGAGCGGGTCGGCATCCCCGACCCCACCCGGCGGCTGAAGGAGTACCCGCACCAGCTCTCCGGCGGCATGCGGCAGCGCGCGCTGATCGCCATGGCCGTGGCCTGCGCGCCCCGGCTGCTCATCGCCGACGAGCCCACCACGGCCCTGGACGTCACCATCCAGGCGCAGATCCTCGAACTCCTCAAGGAACTCGTCGACCAGCAGGGCACCGCGCTGCTGATGATCACCCACGACATGGGGGTGGTCGCCGGACTGTGCGACCGGGTCAACGTGCTGTACGCGGGCAAGGTGGTCGAGGCCGCCGAGCGCAAGCCGCTCTTCGCCGCGCCCACCCACCCCTACGCGCACGGGCTGCTCGGCTCCATCCCGCGCCTGGACGCCCCGCGCGGCGAACCGCTGAACCCGATCCGCGGCTCCATCCAGGACACCATCGCCTGGTCGGACGGGTGCGCCTTCGCCCCGCGCTGCGACTTCTACTCCGAGCGGTGCCTCACCGGCACCCCCGAGCTGACCGAACCGCACACGGCGGGCCACCGGGTGCGCTGCGTCCACCCGGTGGCGCCGCCCCGCACGGAAGGAGCGGACCGGTGAGCCTGCTCGAACTCGACGACGTGAAGGTGCACTTCCCCGTCAAACGCGGCGTCCTCTTCGACCGCACCGTGGGCCACGTCTACGCGGTCGACGGCGTGTCGCTGTCCGTCACCGCCGGCCAGACCTACGGCCTGGTCGGCGAGTCGGGCTGCGGCAAGACCACCCTGGGCCGCGCCGTGCTGCGGCTGACCGACATCACCTCCGGCTCCGTCGTCTTCGACGGCACCGACCTGGCCCAGCTGCCCGAGGAGGAGATGCGGCGCGCCAGACGCCGGCTCCAGATGGTCTTCCAGGACCCGCTGGGCTCGCTGAACCCCCGGCAGAACATCGAGTCGATCCTGGCCGAGGGCATGGCGGCGCACGGTATCGGCGCCGACCGCGCGGAGCGGCGCGAGCGGATCAAGGAGATCCTCACCAAGGTGGGGCTGCCGCACAGCGCGCTCTCCCGCTACCCGCACGAGTTCTCCGGCGGGCAGCGGCAGCGCATCGGCATCGCCCGGGCCCTGGTCCTCCAGCCCGATGTGATCATCTGCGACGAGCCGGTCTCGGCGCTGGACGTCTCCATCCAGGCCCAGGTCATCAACCTGCTGGAGGAACTCCAGGAGTCCGAGGGCCTGACCTATCTGGTCATCGCCCACGACCTGGCGGTGGTACGGCACATCTCCGACGTCATCGGCGTGATGTACCTGGGCTCGCTGGTCGAGGAGGCGCCATCCGACGCGCTGTACGCCGAGCCCCGCCACCCGTACACCCGCGCGCTGATGTCGGCCGTGCCGGTGCCCGACCCGGAGGTGGAGGACCGGCGCGAGCGCATCCTGCTCCGCGGCGACCTGCCCTCCCCGGCCAACCCGCCGGCCGGCTGCCGCTTCCACACCCGCTGCCCGTGGCGGCAGCCCACCCGGTGCGACACCGAGCGCCCCGCGCTCGCCGACATCGGCGGCGGCCACCGGGTGGCCTGCCACTGGGCCGCCGAGATCGCCGACGGCTCCCTCCAGCCGACCTCCGAGCTGGCGCCGCCGGTGCTGGTCGACACCGGCACACTCGGCGAACCCGGCGCGGACCCTGGCACGGGCAGTGAACCGGGCACGGGCACGGACCCGGACCCGGAGGAAAGGGCCGCCGGTACCCCCTCCTGATGGTCCCCGGGGGTGGTTTGGTGGGGGTTTCCTGCGTCATGCGCCGGAAACCACCCCAACCACCCCCGATGCCCGGATACCTTCGGACCGTGAAGGCCATCCGTCGTTTCTCCGTGACCGCCGTCCTCCCCGAGCCACTGCGACCGCTGCGGGAACTGGCGTTCAACCTGCGCTGGTCCTGGCACCCCGACACCCGCGACCTGCTGAGATCCGTGGACCCGGACGGCTGGCGGCGCTCGGGCGCCGACCCGGTACGGATGCTGGCGTCCGTCACCGCCGACCGGCTCGCCGCGCTCGCCGCCGACCGCGGCTTCGTCCGCCGCCTCGACGTCGCCGCCGCCGACCTGCGGGACTACCTCTCCGAACCCCGCTGGTACCAGCACGCCGAAGGAGAACTGCCCCGGGCCGTCGCCTACTTCTCACCCGAGTTCGGCATCACCGCCGCCCTGCCCCAGTACTCCGGCGGGCTCGGCATCCTGGCCGGCGACCACCTCAAGGCCGCCAGCGACCTCGGCGCCCCGCTCATCGGCGTCGGCCTGCTCTACCGGCACGGCTACTTCCGCCAGACCCTGGACGCCGAGGGACAGCAGCGCGAGAGCTACCCCGTGCTCGACCCCCGCGAACTGCCGCTCACCGAACTCACCGAGAACGACGGCAGCCCCGTCCGCGTCACCCTCGCCCTCCCCGGCGGACGCACCCTGGCCGCCCGGGTGTGGCAGGCCGCCGTCGGCCGGGTGCCGCTGCTGCTGCTCGACTCCGCCGTCGACGGCAACGCCCCCGCCGAACGCGACGTCACCGACCGGCTCTACGGCGGCGGCAGCGAACACCGGCTGCTCCAGGAGATGCTGCTCGGCATCGGCGGCATGCGCGCCCTGCGCGCCTACTGCCGGATCACCGGCCACCCCGAGCCCGAGGTCTTCCACATGAACGAAGGCCACGCCGGGTTCCTCGGCCCCGAACGCATCCGCGAACTCGACGCCCTCGGCATCGGCTTCGACGCCGCCACCCGCATGGTGCGGGCCGGCACCGTGTTCACCACCCACACCCCCGTCCCGGCCGGCATCGACCGCTTCCCCGAGGAACTGGTGGCCGAGCACCTGGGCCCCGGCGGCGAACTCGGCCCCCTGGACCCCGCCGCCCTGCTCGCCCTCGGCCGCGAACCGCAGGAGCCGGAGCCCGGGCACCAGCCGCAGTTCAACATGGCCGTCCTCGGCCTGCGCACCGCCCAGCGCGCCAACGGCGTCTCCACCCTGCACGGCGCGGTGGCCCGCGACATGTTCGCAGGGCTGTGGCCCGGCTTCGACCCCGACGAGGTGCCCATCACCTCCGTCACCAACGGCGTCCACGCCCCCACCTGGACCGCCGACGCGCTGCTGCGCGCCGGGGACCCGCGGCGGCTGACCGACACCGAGCTGTGGGAGCTGCGGCGCGGCCTGCGCGAGAATCTGGTGCACGAGGTACGCGCCCGGCTCCGCGACTCCTGGCGGCAGCGCGGCGCGGGCGACGGCGAGCTGGGCTGGATCGACGATGTCCTCGACCCCGACGTCCTCACCCTCGGCTTCGCCCGGCGCGTCCCCTCCTACAAGCGGCTCACCCTGATGCTGCGCGACCCCGAACGCTTCAAGGCGCTGCTGCTGCACCCCGAGCGCCCCATCCAGCTGGTGGTGGCCGGCAAGGCCCACCCGGCGGACGAGGGCGGGAAGCGGCTGATCCAGGAACTGGTGCGGTTCTCCGACGACCCCGAGGTCCGGCACCGGATCGTGTACCTGCCGGACTACGGCATGGCCATGGCCCGCGGCCTGTACGCGGGCTGCGACGTATGGCTCAACAACCCGCTGCGCCCGCTGGAGGCGTGCGGCACCTCCGGCATGAAGTCGGCGCTCAACGGCGGCCTCAACCTCTCGGTGCGCGACGGCTGGTGGGACGAGTGGTGCGAGCCCGACTTCGGCTGGGAGATCCCCACGGCGGACGGGCTCGCCGGCGGCGACCCCGAGCGGCGCGACGCGGCGGAGGCCGCGGCGCTCTACCGGCTGATCGAGGAGCGGGTCGCCCCCTGCTTCTACGCGCGCGGGCGCGGCCGGTGGCTGGAGATGGTGCGGGCCACCCTGGACCGGCTGGGCCCGAAGGTGCTGGCGGACCGGATGGTGCGGGAGTACGTGACCGGCCTGTACGCGCCCGCCGCACGGGCGCACCGGGCGATGGACGCGGCGGCGGCCGGGGAACTGGCGGCGTACGCCGAGCGGGTGCGCGGCGAGTGGCCCAAGGTGGCGGTGGACCACGTCGAGACCGGCGAGGAACCCCCGGTCCTGGGCGGCACGCTGCCGCTGCGGGCCAGGATCCGGCTCGGCGAACTGGAACCCGCCCAGGTCGAGGTGCAGGCGCTCACCGGCCGCGTCGACGAGAGCGACCACCTGGTGGACGCCGAACCGATCCCGCTGAAGCCGGACGGCGGCCCCGACCTGGAGGGCCGCTGGACGTACACGGCGGACATCCCGCTGCCGCACCCCGGCCCGTTCGGCTACACGGTCCGCGTCCTGCCGGCCCACCCCTTGCTGGCCACCCGGCCGGAACTCGGCCTGACGGCGCTGCCCCGGGACAACGGAACGGAGGAGGCGGGCATCCTGCTCCGGTAGCCCTTCCCCGGCGTGCGGCCGGAGG
>NZ_JBHWJL010000281.1:1559-6826 GCF_042731495.1 Streptomyces sp. NPDC059853 | reverse complement strand
GCCCCGGTACGGGCCGCCCGGCTCCGCCCGGGGCCGGGCGGTGCGGGGGGACGTCGCCCGGTACGGCACCGGCGCGGAGCGGAGGCGTGGGGGGAGCCGAGCCGTCCGCGCCCCCGGCTCCCGGGGCCCCCTCGGAACCGGCCCGGGCGGAGCCGGGTGTGCTCTCCGCACCACCCGAGCCCGCCTCGGAGCCCACCCTGTCCAGCGGCTCGGGACCGCCCGCTCCCCCGGCGTCCAGGGCAGCCTCCGTGCCGACGTGCGGGGCAGCGTGGTCCGGGCCTCCCTCGCCGCCGGCAACCGTCCCCCGGGGCGCGGGGGCGGCCGGGGCGGGGCCGGCGCTCGGCTCGGCCGCTCGTGCGGTGTCCGGGGCGGTGTCCGGGCCGGTCGTGTCCACGGCGGGGTCTCCGGTCAGCGGTGTGCCGTGCCCGGTCGGCCGGGGCGTGTCCGTTCCGCTGGGGCCGGCGGGCTGGGTGCCACCGCGCGCCGCGTCCGGTCCCGGGGCCCGCACCGTGGCCGAGGCGGCGGAGTGCGGCGGGGGCAGAAGCCCGAGGGCTGCCAGCTGTTCACGGGCCGTCAGGTCGGCCGTGGTCCAGTGCGCCAGGGTGATGGCGTCCGTGTCGGACACCGCGGTCACCGGGGCGCCCAGCGTGTCCTCCACGGTCGCCAGCAGGCGGTCGCGGGCGGCCGGGCTGAGGGTGTCGAAGCCGCCGCGCAGCGCGGGCAGGCGTTCGAGGAACCGGCGGTCGGGGAGGTGGATCACGCGCTCCAGCAGCGGCGCGAGCGCCTGGGGCGCGGTTTCCAGCAGCGGCCCCGCCGCGGTGAGCAGTCCGGTCAGCCGGGCGCCGAGCGCCGCACGGGCGTCGGGGGTGGTGGCGTTGTCCACCCAGGACGCGACCCGCTCCCCCAGGGCCTGGGGCGGCTGCTGGCCGAGCAGGACCCGTACGGCGTGGGCCGCGCCCGACATGAGCGGTGAGCCGTCGCGGGCCAGCCGGGCGAGCGCGTCGGTGAGCCGCAGCCCGCCGGACGCGTCCGCGCGGTGGGCCAGTTCCAGCAGGGCCCGGGCGTCGGCCGGGTCCTCGGAGCCGGTGAGGCCGTCCACCTGCCGCACGGCCGCGTCGGTCAGCAGGGTGACGGTGGGTGCGGTCGGGGTGGCGGGCTCGCGCAGCCGGTCCAGCAGGGTGAGCGCGGCCAGGAGTTCGGGCAGGGTGCCGGAGGCGGGCACCACGGCGGCCAGTTCGGCGAGCCGTTCGGCCGCCAGGGCGTCCAGCGCGCACGCGGCGGCCTCCGCGAGCCCGGTGATCACCTGGGCGGCGGTGGGGCCGCCCGCCTCCCGCTCGGCGCGGTGCCGGCTGCGCAGGGTGCCCTCGGCGGCCTGGGCGGCGGTCACCCCGCGGACCCCCACGGCCTCCAGCATGGCGGCGGTGGCCGGGGTCCAGGCCACCTGCCAGCGGGTGGTGACCGGCTCGGCACCGCCCGCCGCGCTGACCTCCCCCTCGGTGGCGTAGGGGATGCCGCAGACGGTGAGCCGGCGCAGCAGGACATCGCGGCGCCGGTCGCGCTCGGAGCGGCGCGGGTCCAGGCGCAGTTCGCGCTCGGCGCGGGCCTTCCGGCCGCCGTCCGGGCCGGGCAGGCCGAGTGCGGCGAGTTCGCGTTCGACGGCCGGGGCGAGCCCGCCGCGCGGGGCGGCCGGGGCCGGCCGGCCGGTGCGGTCGCCGACCAGGACGCGCTCCAGGGCCCGGGAGACGGCCCGGCCCCGGCCCAGGGGTTCGCCCTGGGCAAGGGTGCTCTGGACGGCCTCGACGAGTTCGCCGCGGCCGGGCGCGGGCAGTCCGCGCAGCCGGGCGAGGTCGGTGGCGAGCCGGACGATCTCGCGGGCGTCGGCCGGCCCGCTGGGGTGGTCCTGGGCCCGCAGCCCGGCACAGACCCGGACGGCGGTGCGGGTGAGGGCCTCGGTCAGCCGTTCCGGGTCGCCGGCCGCCGCGAGTACCTGGTGCTGCCATTCGGGGTCGCGGATGCCGGCCGGGTAGCCGGAGCGTTCGTCGAGCAGAGCGTAGGTGTACGGGATGAGGGAGACGGTCCAGGGCGGGGTGCCGCCGGGCGGGGGCTGCGGGGCGGGCTCGGGTGCCGGGGCCCGGAGGGCGGTGGCGGTGAGGGCGGGGGCGTGGAAGGCGCCGACGACGGCCGCGGCCCGGTGTCCCGCGGCCGCCGCCTCGGCCAGGTGCGCCCGCATATGGGCCTCCCGGCGCAGGTCGAGTGGGTCGACGCCGCCGCCGGTCTCGGCGTCCCGGCGCAGCGCCCAGCCGGCCAGCAGGGCGGCGCGGCGCAGCGCTTCGGGGGCGGATCCGGGGGCGGCGACCTCGACGAGCCGGTCCCACAGGTCGTCGCCGTCGCGGCCGGTGAGCCGGGCCCGCATGGCGTGTTCGAGGCCGGGGGGCCGGGCGCCGGTGCGGCGCGGCCGGCGCCAGGCCGGGTCGCCGAGCGGGAGGTCGGCGGCGACGGCGGGGACGCCCCGGCGGGCGGCCCAGCGCAGGGCCACCAGTTCGGGCGAGAAGTCGGCGAAGGGGTAGAACGCCGGCCCGGTGAGCTGTGCGCCGTCCTCGGGGTGGGCGGGGACGGCCGCCAGCGCCACCGGGGCGCGGGTCTCGGGGTGCGCGAGCCAGGGCAGCCAGTCCTGGAGGTCCGCGGGGAGTTCGACGAACAGCACCTCGGGTCCGGCCGCGTCCAGCAGGGCGGGCAGGGCGGCGGCCAGGGACGGCGCGTGGTGCCGTACCCCGATCAGCAGGGCTCCGGCCGGGTCGGTCAGCTCGCCGAGAACCGCCCGGGCCCGCTGGGTGTCGGCCCCGGGCCCGGGGTCCACGGTGCGGGTCATGGGTCAGTCCTCCAGTACGGCGCGCAGGTCCCACAGGGTGCGCCAGGTGGTCGCGCCGGCCTCGGCGCGCCGCCGGACGGCGCCGTCCCAGTAGCCGAGCAGCCGGGCCGCGTCGGCGGGGTCGTCCTTGCGGACGACGCCCAGCAGGTGGCCGGGGAGCAGCCGCAGCGGGTCGCGCCCGGCGGGGAAGTAGGCGGTGGCCAGGCCCAGCGCGGTGGCCACGGAGACGGCCTCGGCGGTGCTCATCACGGTGGAGGGGCGTTCCACTTCCCAGCCCTCGGCGGTGCGTCCGCCGCGCAGTTCGCGGAAGGCGGTGACCAGGACTTCCAGCACGGTGTCGTCGACGCCGTAGCGGGCCCCGGTGCGTTCGACGGCGGCCCGGGCCTGGCGGCGTACCAGTGCGGTCTCGGTGTCGAGGTCGGCGATGGGGCCCACCGTCTCGAAGTTGAAGCGCCGTTTGAGGGCGGCGGACATCTCGGAGACGCCCTTGTCGCGGAGGTTGGCGGTGGCGATGAGGGCGAAGCCGGGAGCGGCGTGCAGCTGGGCGTCCGGGCCGCCGGCGAGTTCGGGGACGGCGACCCGCCGTTCGGACAGCAGGGAGACCAGGGCGTCCTGGACCTCGGGCAGGCAGCGGGTGATCTCCTCGACGCGGGCGACGGCCCCGGTGGTCATGGCGCTGAGCACCGGGGAGGGCACCAGGGCGGTGCGGCTGGGTCCCTGGGCGAGCAGCAGGGCGTAGTTCCAGCCGTACTTGAGCTGGTCCTCGGTGGTGCCCGCGGTGCCCTGGACGGTGAGGGCGCTGGTGCCGCAGACGGCGGCGGCCAGCAGTTCGGAGAGCAGGGACTTGGCGGTACCGGGCTCGCCGACGAGCAGCAGGCCGCGTTCACCGGCCAGGGTGATGACGCAGCGTTCCACGAGGGCGCGTTCGCCGACGAACTTCTGCTCGATGGCGAGGCGGCGGGGCAGTGCGCCGGGGGCGTCGGTGTCGGCGGGGAGGGCGAGGGGTTCGCCGTCGCTGCCCATCACGAAGGTGACCACGGCGTGCGGGGTGAGCCGCCAGCCGGGCGGGCGGGGGCCGGTGTCGTGGGCGGCCAGGAAGGCGAGTTCGGTGGCGTACCGGTCCTCGGGCGGGACGATCTGCCGGGCGTCCCCGGCGGGCAGGGTGGCGGTGGCGGTGGTGGTCATCGGCGGCCCTTCCTGGTGGCGCGGGTGGTGAGTTCTTCGTAGGCGGGGGCGTCGCCCCCGGTGGTGCGGGCCCAGGCGCGCCGGAACAGTGCGGGGACGGAGCCCATCGGGACCGGGCGGCTGCTTGCGGAGCCGTCGTACAGGCTCTCCTTCCAGATCTCCATGGGGAGCCGGGGTGCCTGGTGGGGCTGCCAGCCGCCGGGGAGGAACAGGGTGCGGCCGGCGCGCGGCCGTTTGGCCTCCACCACCAGGTCGGTGGCGGCGAGTTCGGCTCTGGCGCGCTTGCCGCGGGCGGGCTTCCAGCCGGTCCACCGGGTGAGCCGGCGGTCGGTGGGGTCGGGCAGGGCGAGCAGTTGGAGGTAGAGGACGGCGGCGTCCCGGCCGAGGCCGTGCGCGGTGGCGACCTCGGTGACCAGGTCGGGGACGGAGAACTCGGGGTCCTGGGCGTGGCCGGTGCGCGGCAGCGGGCCGAGGCCGGCCGCGGTGGCCTCCGTGATGCCGTCGCCGAGGAGCGTCTGCACCGGCCACAGCGGGTTGTGGCCGCCCGTGCCGGTGAGTCCGGTCAGCAGGCCGAAGGCCGGGTCAGCTGCGCCCTTGAGGGCGGCCGGGCGCACCAGCACGGTCTCGCTGGAGCCGTAGGACGGGATGAGGACGAAGACGTCGCCGACCGGGGTGAAGCCGTCCCGGTCCGCGCCGCCCGTCTCGGGCAGGCCGTGTACCTGGCGCAGGGCGGCCGACAGTTGCCGGCCGTCCGGCAGCCAGGTGTAGCCGGCGGGGATCAGCAGCCCGGGGTCGGTGAGCCGGTGGCGCAGTGCGGCCAGCGCGTCGGGGAGGGCGGCGCGCAGCGGGTCGCCGTACGGCAGGACGTAGGCGAGGTTGAGGAGGGTCCGGGCGGCGCGGCTGAGGTCGCCGAGGGAGGGTATGGCGGCCGGGTCGTCGGCGGCCAGTTCGGTGTACTCGTGGTGGTGGCGTGTCTGGGTCACCGGACGCTGGGTGGTGGTGCGGGTGATCCAGGGGGTGCGGTCCGGGTTGAGGACGGCGAGCGCGGAGGTCGCCTCCTCCTGGCCGAGTTCGGCCATGGTGTCCTCGGCGGGCAGCCGCAGACCGCCGAAGTGCTGTTGCCAGCGGGCGGCGGCGGCTGCCGTGTCCGGGCCGGTCTCCCACAGCTGCGGGAGGTGATCCAGGGGGTGCGGTCCGGGTTGAGGACGGCGAG
>NZ_JBHWJL010000281.1:0-1549 GCF_042731495.1 Streptomyces sp. NPDC059853 | reverse complement strand
GAGCAGGGCGCCGGTCACGTCGGAGAGGTCGCCGTGGCGGGCGAGGGCGGTCAGCAGTGCACCGGCGGTCTTGGCGGTGCCGGCCTTGAGGCCGATGGTCGCGGCGGTGGCGGCGCCGGGTTCGTCGGGGAGGGCGGCCAGCAGCAGGGCGGCGCGGGCGGGGCCGGCGCCGGTGGCGGCGGCGAGCGCGTCGACGGCCTCGGGGCGCCAGGGGGCCGGGCCGCGTTCGCGGACCAGGGCGACCAGTTCGGCGGCACGCTCGGCGGTCACCGGGCTGTCCAGGGGCTGTTCGTCGCTGTGGGTGAACTGGGCGACGGGGCCGAAGGTGCCGTCCGGGTCGTGGTCGAGGGCGTTCCAGCAGGCGTGGTCCCGGTCGTGGCAGCCCGGCTGCCTGCCGAGGACGACGACGGTGCGCGCGCCGTGGCGCAGCACCTGTCCGGTCCGGCGCTGGTCGCGGCCCTCGGCTCGCAGCAGCACGGTGCGCACGGTGCCGGGGGTCCCGGTGAGCGGTCCTTCGGCGAGGGCGGAGAGCAGCAGCAGGAGTGCTTCGCGTGCGCTCTCGCCGGTGGCGGGGGCGGTGGCGCGGTGGCACAGGGCGGGCAGTGCGGGCAGCAGCCGGGGCCAGCCGCCGCCGCCCGGCGCGGTGGACGCGTCGGTGGTCCAGCCGCCTGCCAGGGTCTCCTCCCGGTGGCGCTTGATCAGCGGGCGTCCGGTGGCCGGGCGGCCGGTGATCACCTGCTGGACGGCGCGGATCTGCTGGAGCGTCAGCCAGGACTTCTGGGGGTGGTAGACCGATCCGGAGCCGGTGACGAGTCCGGCGGCGGCGGCCGCGATGGTGCGGTCCTCGCCGTGCTGCGGGCGGTAGTCCTCGAACATCTCCCGCTCCTGGCGGGCCTCGGCGGGCTGCGGGGGCCGCACGAAGCGTTCGAGCGAGCGGCACAGGCGTTCGGCGGCGGCCACGATGCCGGCCACGCCCTTGCGCAGCGCGGGGTCGGTGACGGCGGGCAGGGCACGGGCGACGACGGCGGCCAGGGTCTGCTGCCACCCCCGCTCCCGCTGCTTCTGCTGCTCGGGGGTGAGGGTGCCGCCGCTGCGGGCCGTGGCGAGCGACTGCTCGTGCTGCTCGCGGGCCTCGGTGACGGCCCCGATCAGCCCGGCGGCCTGCTCGTCGGTCAGGGCGCGCAGGGCGAGCGAGCCGGCGGTGTCGCGCGGGCGCAGCGCGTGCCAGTGCGGGAGGGGGGCCAGCAGGGGGGTGCCGGCGGCGTAGTCCTGGTGGCGGCGGCCCTTCTGGGCGTGGCCGAGCGCGCCGGTGGACTGGGGGGCGCCGTCGTCGTACAGGCTGACGCTGTCGCCCTGGACGGCCACCACGGGGCGGGCGCCGCCGGGCAGCAGCAGGGAGCCGACCGGCAGCGGTCCGGTGGTGCCCCGGGCGTCGGTGAGGGTGGCGGTGCGTCCGTCGGTGCCGCCGGCCCGGACGTCGCCGGTGGTGGCGTCGTACCGGGTCCACCAGCCGAGCAGCGCTCCGTCGGTGCCCAGCGGGGTGTGTTCC